>JAYTYH010000088.1:0-8161 GCA_043742485.1 Rhizobacter sp. | reverse complement strand
GGTCTCGCCGCTGACCTTCACGGCCGGCCCCGGCGGCGTGCCGCTGCCGGCGGCGCCGACCTCGACGGCGACCTGACGCGTCGTCGCGAGCGCGGCGATCGGCACTGCCGGTTGTCCGCGACTCGCTGTAGGAGCGCGCCGCTCGATGCGCCGCGGCGCACTCCTTCGACCAGCCTGCGAATCGAAAGTCGGTATGGTTGCTTCATGGTGTTCGCGTCATTCTTCGCGATCCAGCCACCCGCAACGAACGACCGAGGAACGATCATGGCCAGCAAGAAGTCATCGCCGAAGAACATCTCCCGCAAAACCGGCGTCGACGCGGCACATGCCGCCGTCGAGCCGAGCCTGCACCTGAAGTCCGGCGAGACCCAGCGTTTCGGCGAGGTGGTGCCGATGCCGCACGGCATGCCTAGCGACGTGGTGAAGAAGAGCGTCGCGTCGCTCAACCAGGCGCTCGCCGACACCATGACGCTGCGCGACATGTACAAGAAGCACCATTGGCAGGTCGTCGGCCCCACGTTCAACCAGCTGCATCTGCTCTTCGACACCCACTTCGAAGCGCAGGTCGAGCTCGTCGACATGCTCGCCGAGCGGGTCCAGATCCTGGGCGGCATCTCGATCGCGATGGCCGCCGACGTCGCCGAGGAAACGCGCATCCCGAGGCCGCCGCGCGGTCGCGAGCCGGCGCCCGTGCAGCTGTCGCGCCTGATCGACGCCCACACGATGATCTTGAAGCAGGCCCGCGAGGCGGCCGGCAAGGCAGAAGACGCCGGTGACTCGGGCACCAACGACCTGCTGGTCAGCAACGTGGTGCGCACCAACGAGCTCCAGGTCTGGTTCCTGTCCGAGCACCTGGTGGCGGCGTCACCGATCTAGGAGCAAGCCGAAGAGGGATGGTGTGCCCGGCAGGTACCGAAGCTGCAAGCCATGCCTTTGCACAGCTGTCAGGAGGGTGCCACCTCGGGTTCCGAAAGCTGACACCATTCAGCGCGGTACCTGGGTAGCGCGCTTTCGTTACGCGGACATCGTTGTCCGCACAAAGCGGAGCTTTGTGCGCCCTGTAGGCTGTGGCGCCGGAAGCGGCATGACGCTGCCAAGGTGGAGGCTGATCTTGGCGTGGGCGGGCGGGCGGAAGCGGCGACCGTCGTGTCTACATGCGAGGCGTACGTCTTACACGTACGAGACACGGGAGGAGCGATCGCGTCAGACGAGATAGCGGCTCGGTTTCGTCGGTGGGTCGAGGGTAGTGACCTGGGCAAAATTGAGCTGTCGAAACTGACCCGACATCGAGTCGATTTGTGGCCAAAGTCCCTCGGGAGGACACCTGCAACGGTCAATCGAGACATGACGGCACTTCGGGCCGCTTTGAATCGCGCGCATGATCTTGGCCACGTTGTGACGGATAGCGCTGGCGAGTAGCGCTGCGCCATAGCAGGAACGTCGACAAGCCGCGGGGCGCGTACCTCTACCGAGATGAACGCCGTGATCTTGTCGATGTGTGCGCTCCTGATCTCGGCGTGTTCCTGCGTGGTCTGTCTCTCGTTCCACTTCGTCCAGGCGCCCCTGCCTCGCTGAGGGTGGCGGACTTTGACAATGGCCTGAGCGTGCTGAGCATCGGCAAGGACAAGTCTGGACGTGACCGCAAGATCAAGCTCCTCAAAGCCACAGCCGCATTTTTCGTTCAGGCTTCAAAGGACAAGCTTCCCGCCGCACCGCTGATCGCACTCGCTGACGGAAAGGCATGGGACAAGGATTCCTGGAATTGGCCGGTCCAGGCCGCAGTCATGAGGGCTGAGCTTCCGTCATCGACCACGGCTTACGTGTTGCGGCATAGCGCCATCGCCGACCTCGTGGTACCTGGCTTGGACCTCGCAACGACGGCATTGTTAAGTGGGACGTCGGTCGCAATGATCGAACGCCCTTACATGCACCTACAAGCCGATCGAGCCATGGACGCGTTGGCTCGCCTAGCGCTCTAGTTGCGAATGGGCCGACAAGCGCATCTGATTCAACAACCATCGAGCGCCCTCGGCCCTCGGATACAGGCCTCCCGCTTCCCGACTGAACGGGAATGACAGTATGACCATCAACCCAGCCAAGCCAGCGAGTCTGACCAACTCAACATGACGAACCGGTGAGGCAGAGGGCTTCCCCTCACTTCTCGACGAGGGGCCGCCTGAGGTCAGGTCTTTTGCCCTCAACAATCACCGGGAAGGCAGCTTCATAGATGCCCATCTCAAGGTTGCGCCGAACCAGATCTCGGGCCTGAACGTAGTCCGATTCAACGGCCTCCTTCAAGTCGTGAACGATCGACAGGCAACAGTCGGCGTCGCCGTAGCGCATCGCAAAGCCGGCCCGATCCATGTCCGCGAAGTTCCGAGCGATTTCGGTGATCAACGACGTTTGAGGCAACGGCTCGCCATGTCGGGGTAGCCAGTCGAGGCGCTCCGAGGCGTTGCAGAACGAGGACCAGAAGGACGGCTCGATGGCTCCCAGGGCAACCTCGGTCCCGTCGCGCAGACGGTATGGGCGATAGCAAGCCCAACCGCCGTTGAGGAACTCCTCTTCACGACGTGGCACATGGCCATCGGCGCCGAGCTGGGCCAGCGCGAAGATCTGGAAGGGCATCATCGCGTCGGCGAGTGCGACATCGATCTCGCAACCTTTTCCGTCTCGGTGCCGGGCGAGCAAGGCGCCCAGAACAGACGACACCGCGAACATCGATGCAGTGCAATCCGCCATCGGGGGATACATGTAGCCTGGGTCCCGGGCTGTTCCGCTCGAGCTCAGGATGCCATTCAGCGCCAGGTAGTTGGCGTCGTGACCTGCCATGTCACGCAGCGGCCCACCCTGTCCGAAGCCGGACATGGCGACGTAGATGAGCCCGGGATTGCTGGCGCGCAATGTGTCGGCACCGAGACCGAGGCGCGTCATGACGCCGGGGCGGAACGACTCGACGAGAACGTCTGCCCGTGCCGCCATCTCCCGGAGCTCGGCCTTGCCGTCGCTTGTCTTCAGGTCAAGCCGCATCGAACGCTTGCCGGCATTGATCGCGTCGAAGAAGAGCGAGTGGCCGTTAGGGCCCATCGGACCGATCGAGCGCATCTCGTCGCCGGTGGGCGACTCGATCTTTGTCACCTCGGCACCCATGTCCGCGAGGAGAAGCGTTGCCAATGGGCCGGGCAGGTGGCGCGAGAGATCGAGCACGCGCGTGCCGGCAAGAAAGCCCTGGAGTCGCGAACTCATGCGTCCCCTCCTACCGGCGCACTCAGCCGAGCCACCTTTTGCGCCGCTTGTAGTGCTTGATGTCGCGAAAGCTGCGCCGCTCTTGCGTCAGGCTGAGCCCAAGATAGAACTCGCGCACGTCTTCGTTGCGCTCGAGCTCGGCTTTCGGCGCATGCAGCACGATGCGGCCGTTCTCCATGACGTAGCCGTAGTCGGCAATCTGCAGCGCCGCGCGCACGTTCTGCTCAACGACGAAGATCGACAGGCCCTTGCGATCACGCAGGCTGCGCAGGAAGTCGAATAGGTCCTTCACGATAAGAGGCGCCAGCCCCATTGCCGGCTCGTCGAGCAGCAGCACCTTCGGCCGCGCCATCAATGCGCGGCCGACGAGCAGCATCTGCATCTCGCCGCCCGACAGGTAGCCGGCCGCGCGCTGGTTCATCGCCTTCAGGCTCGGAAAGCTGGCGTAGATCTCTGCCATGTCGTCGGCGATCTGCGCCTTGTCAGCACGCAGATGGGCGCCGACGAGCAGGTTCTGCTCGACGTTGAGGTGCTTGAGCACCTTGCGGCCCTCGAGTACCTGCACGATCCCGGCGCGGATCACATGAGCCGGCTCGGCGTTGGTGATGGCCTCGCCTTCGTAGCGGATCTCGCCCTGCTCGACCTTGCCCTGCTCGACCGCGAGCAGGCTCGAGATCGCCTTCAACGTCGTCGTCTTGCCGGCACCGTTGCTGCCGAGCAGCGCCACGATCTGAGCCGGCCCGACCTCGAGACTGACGCCGCGCAGCACCTGGATGACGCCGTTGTAGACGGCATCGACGTTGCGGAGCTCGAGCATGGGGCGGGCAGTGCGTCAGCGGTTCGAGTCGCTCACCACTTGGCGAGCTCGGGCACGACTATCCAGTCGGTGCTGACCGGCATGAACTTGCCGTCTTTCACCGTCACCGCCTTGACCGACAGGTTGGTGGTCGGGAACGGCGCTTCCTTGGTGAACGCCACCGACTTGAGCAGACCCTGGAAATGCTCGGGACCGAACGCCGGGCCTTCGAGCGCGTCGTACACGGCCTGGCCGGTGAGCTTGGTCGGACCGACGGTGGCGATCGCGCGCTCGATGGCGGCCGTGGCGAGCAATGCCTGCGCCGAGGTCTGCGCTGCGGTCAGGCCCCAAGTGCCCTTGGTCTTGTTGTACTTCTCGAAGATCTGCGCCGCCGTCACCGACGTGTCCATGCTCGGTGCGAATCCAAACACCGAGTAAGACCCTTCGAGGTCGGCCATCGGTACCGCCTTCGCGACCTCGGTGAGGCCGTTGTGCGACGACGTCACCACCGGCACCTTGGCGCCGAGTTCCTTGATCGCCTTGACCGTCGCGACGACTTGCGCCGTGTTGGTGCCGACGAGGATCACGTCGGGCTTGGTGGCAAGCAGCTCGCGTACCTGGGTGGTGACGTTGATCGGCGTGTTGTCGACCCATTGCGAGCCGGCGACGACGAAACGATCGGGGTAGGTCGAGGCCAGCTTGACGATGCCGTTGACTTGATCGACATAGCCCGCGATGCCCTGGGTGCTGACCGTGCCGATGCGCAGCGCGCGCTTTTCCGGCAGCTTGGCCTGTAGGTACGAGAACAGGCCCGCGAACTCCTGCGAATAGGTCGGCCGGAACGAGAAGTGCCAGCCGTTGGCGGTCCAGAGCGGCGCGATCATGGCCGTGCCCATGATCATGGGCACCTTGTCGGCGGGCAGCCGCTTCATCAGACTCACGAGGTCGGGCGAGCCCATGCCGAGGAAGACGATCGGCTTGTCGTCGGCCAGGATCTGCGGCCAGGTGCGCGCGACCTGGCTGGCGTCGTAGCGCATGTCGTACGTCTTGACGTTGAGCTTGACGCCGAGTTGCTTGCCCTTGGTGTCGTTCCACCAGTCGAACACCGACTGCTGGCCGCCGTACCAGCTGTCCATCACGGCCGCGAACGGGCCGCTGTAGTCGAGCGAGATCGACACGTTGTACTGCGAAGGCGCCGTCGCCTGCGCCACGGCGGGTGCCGCGGCGAACGAGGTCAGTGCGAACACGCCTGCGGCAATGGCGCCGCTCATTTTCTTCTGCATGGATCGATACATCGTTGTCTCCTGCTTTTTGAACGAGAAAGGTGCGAACAGAAAGCGCTCAGGCGCGTGGATAGGGCCAGATGCGATACGCCGACTTGAGTACGCTCCAGCGATGATTCAAGCCATGCGGCTCGCGGATGAGCATGTAGATGATCGCGGCGCCGAGCACGATGTTGGTGACCGAGAAGATCACGCCGCCCGAGAGCTGGGGTACGGCCGTCATCATCCGGTTACCGCCCCAGTGGATGGCTTCCTGTAGCACGGTGACCACGAGCGTGCCGAGGATGGCGCCGAGCGGCCCGCTCAGCCCGCCCACGATCAGCATGCCGAGATACCAGATCGAGAGCCAGATCGTGAACTGGTCGGTGGTGACGTAGCGGATGTAGAACGCGTAGAGGCCACCGGCCACGCCGGCGAACACGGCGCCGGCGAAGAACGCCATGATCTTGTACTTGCCGAGCTGCACGCCGAGCACCGAGCTGGCGATGTCGTTGTCGCGGATGGCGCGAAAGGCGAGGCCGACGTGCGAGCGCTGGAGGTTGAAGGCGATCAGCAGCATGACGATCATCACGCCCACGGCCACGAAATAGAACGTCGACGGCGTCTCGATCGCAAGCCCGAAGATCTGCACGCGGTCGATGCCGATGCCCGCCGAGCCGCCGAACCAACCTGTCGGCAAGCGCAGAACCACCACCGGGAACACGATCTGCGCCGCGATCGTGGTGAGCGCGAGGTAGAGACCGCGGATGCGGATGGCTGGCAGGCTGAAGACGATGCTGACCGCCCCCGAAGCGAGGCCTGCGAGCGCGATCGACGGCAGCATCGGCACGTTGTAGTTGGCGTAGAGCGCCGCCGCGGTGAAGGCACCGACACCGACGAACGCCGACTGGCCCAAATTGAGCAGTCCAGCCATGCCCACCGTGATCTGCAGCCCGGCGACGGCAACGATGGTGATCGCGACCGTGATCGCGAGGCCGACGACGTAGGCGCTGGCCACGAACGGGAACGCCGCCAGAGCGAGCAGCAGCGCGACCATCGCGATTCGCTGCGGCACCGTGCGCAGGAGCCGCAGCTCCTCGGCATGGTCGCGGAAGTGAACGCCGGAAGGCAGCATCAGAGCCTTTCGATCACTTTCCAGCCGAACAGACCCTGTGGCCGCACCAGCAGCACCACGATCATCAGCATGAACGGGAAGATCTGCGACATCGCGCCGCCGGTCATCGGGTCGAGGTAGCGCGCCGCCAGCGCCTCGCCGACGCCGACGATCACTCCTGCCAGCACCGCGCCGCGAAGGCTCTCGAGGCCGCCGAGCAGCGCCACCGGCAAGGCGCGCAGGCCGATGTCGCCGGCTTGCAGCCCGAGCACGTTGCCCGAGAGCAGGATCATCGCGGCCAACGTCGAGAGAAAGGCACCGGCGGCCCAGGCGATGCGCGTCGACGCCTCCACCGAGACGCCGAGCGAAAGCGCCACGAAGTGGTCTTCGGCAACGGCCGCCAAGCGCAGGCCGATCCGCGTCTTGAGGAAGAAGATGCGCAGCGCCTCGACCGCCACGATCGTGATGCCGCCGCCGATCAGCAGGCGCTTGTTGATCAGCAAGGTGTCGAGCGACCAGCTGCCCTCGGGCAGCACCGCGGCGAACGGTCGTGTCTGCGCGCCCCAGAGCAGCTGCACGAGGCCCTGCAGCAGGATCAGCAGGCCGATGCTCGCCATCACGATGCTGAACACCGGCTGGCCGATCAGCGGCCGAAACACGAACCGCTCAATGGCGACGCCGATAAGCACGCTCGCCGCCAGTGCCAGCACGATAGCCATGGACGCCGGCAGCTGCGTGAGCAGCGTGCCCATGACGTAGGCGCCGACGAGCACGAGCTGGCCCTGCGCGAGGTTGACGATGCGCGAGGCGCGGAAGATGACCACGAAGGCGAGCGCGACGAGGCCGTAGACGAGCCCCGTCAGCGTGCCTTCGATCGCGATCTGGAGGAGATCCATGTCGTTACACCGTTGTCGTCGTCGCGGCGTCGGTGGAGAGGATGCGCACGCCGGCGCGCACGTTGCCGACCGTGCCATCCTGGTAGACCACGTTGACCGTCAGCGCGCAGGTGTCGTCTCCGGCGTAGACGCTTTCGATAAGTGCGCCATATCGGTCGGCGATGACGTCGCGCTTGAGCTTTCTCGAGCGCGTGAGCTCGGCGTCGTCGGCATCGAGCTCCTTGGGCAGGGTCGCGAAGCGCGCGATCCGTGAGCCGGGCGGCAGCATCGCATTCACTTTGTCGACCTCGATGGCGATGCGCTCGAGCACGGCATCGAGCTGGCTTAGCTCGACGAAGGTGCCCCAGCCGACGTTTCGGCTCTCGAGGTAGCGGCCGAAAATGCCCGAATCGACGTTGATGAGGGCGGCGATGAAGCCGCGCGTCTCGTCGCCGAGGACGATGGCGTCGCGCAGGAACGGCGAGGCGCGCAGGTGGTTCTCGATCGTCTGCGGCGGGAAGGTGCAGCCGTTGGCCAGGCGCCGCATGTCCTTGACGCGATCGAGGAAAACGAGCTCGCCGGATTCGGGTACGTGCATCGCGTCGCCGGTGTGGAACCAGCCTTCGCCATCGAGCACCTTGGCGGTGGCCTCGGCGTTTCCGTGATAGCCGGCGAAGCCGGCGCCGCCGCGCACCAGCAGCTCGCCGTCCGCCGCGATGCGGAGCTCGAGCGGCGTGCCGATCGAGCGCGCGATGCGCAGCGGCCGGCCGAGCGTCGAAGGCTCGGCGTCGCCGTCCCAGTGCGCCGAGACGAGGCCGGCTTCGGTCGAGCCGTAGAGGTTCTTGAGCGGGATGCCGAGGGCATGGAA
>JAYTYH010000087.1:0-4394 GCA_043742485.1 Rhizobacter sp. | reverse complement strand
CTGGCGGTGGCCTGCGCGGTGGATGCGCTCGAGCGCAGCAGCGTGCAGCGCATCGTGCTGAGCCGACCGGCGGTGGAGGCGGGTGAGCGGCTGGGCTTTCTGCCCGGCGACCTGGCGCAGAAGGTCGACCCCTACCTGCGCCCGCTGTACGACGCGCTGTACGACCTGATGGGCAACGAGCGTGTGGCGCGCGCCTTTGAAAAAGTTCTGATCGAGATCGCGCCGCTGGCCTTCATGCGCGGGCGCACGCTCAACCATGCCTTCGTGATCCTCGACGAGGCCCAGAACACGACCACCGAGCAGATGAAGATGTTCCTGACCCGGATCGGGTTCGGCTCGAAGGCCGTGGTCACCGGCGACACCAGCCAGATGGACCTGCCCAAGGGCTCGCTCTCGGGCCTGGTCGACGCTGAGCGCGTGTTGCGTGGCGTCAAGGGCATCGCGATGACGCGCTTCACGACGGCCGACGTGGTGCGTCATCCGCTCGTGGCGCGCATCGTCGAAGCCTATGAGGCGGCCGGCGACGATCGCCGCTGAGCCCGGCCCGCGGCGAGGCCGGGTGGCCGCGCCGACGCTGCGCCTGTCTCTGCAGTTCGTCGACGCCCGCCACCGCGCCGAGCTGAGCCGGCCGCGCGTGGCGCGCTGGATTCGGGCCGCGCTGGAGCGGCCGGCGAGCCTCACCGTGCGTATCGTCGATCTGGCCGAAGGTCTGGCCCTGAATCGGCAATGGCGCGGCCAGGACCACGCCACCAACGTGCTCACCTTCGACTACGAGCGCGAGCCGGAAGTCGTCGCCGACCTGGTCCTGTGCGCTCCGGTGGTCGAGCGGGAGGCGGCCGAGCAGGGCGTGGCCATCGCGGCGCACTACGCCCACCTGCTCGTGCACGGCACCCTCCATGCACAAGGCTTCGATCACCAGGCCGAGGCCGAGGCGAGGCGCATGGAAGGCCGAGAGACTGCGATCCTTGCCGGCCTCGGTTTCGCCGATCCCTACGCCGGCTAGGCGGGCCGCGCAGCCGGCTCTGGCCGACGCCCTCATTGCAAGGTGAAGTTCGGGCCGATGTCGTAGTTCAGGGCCGACAAAACAAAGAAGTTCGGCTCGGCGATGGCGTAGGTCTGGGTCAGGCCGCCGGGGCCGAACCCGGCGAAGGCGACGAAGTCGATTGGGACGATCGGCACTCGGGCTCCGCCCCGTCAGCGGCGGCGCAGCGGCGTCAGCGAGCGTCTCCAGGAGGCACGGCGGGCGACGCCTGCACCGGCCACATCACCGAAGCGATGGCGACGAGCACCAGCACGATCGCCGCACCATCCTGCCAGTGCAGCTGCTCGCCCAGCCACCAGGCACCGGTGACGGTGCCGAGCACCGGGATCAGCATCACCGACATGCTCGAGGCGATCGGCGGCAGAGTGCGCGCCAGGATGAGCCAGATCGGCTGGGCGAAGCCGAAGATGAGCACGGCGTTGTAAGCGATCGCCCAAGTCGTCGCGGTGCCCGGCACGGCCCAGCGGTCGCGCTCGAAGATCACGGTCGCGGCAGTCATCACGAGGGCGGTCAGCAGCGTCATCCAGAACACGATCGCCAGCGTCGGCGCGGCGATGCGGGTGCGCCGCATCTGCTGCGTGCCGAGCGCCCAGACGGCGGCCGCGAAGAGCATGGCGATGGCCGCGACCGGCCGGCCGGAGAGGTTGTCGAACTCGTGCCAGAGCAGCAGCGAGACGCCGACCGCCGCCGCCAGCACGCCGGCCAGGTGGCGCTTCTTCAGGCGGTCGCCGAACAACGCGACGCCCCAGATTGCCGAGAAGATCGGCATCGTGTAACCGAGGATCGCGGCGCGGCCCGACGACAGCGCCTGCACGGCCAGGATGGCGACGAAGTGCCAGACGATCATGTTGGTGAGGGAGAGCGAAGCCAGCTCGCGCCAGTCGGCCCGGCCGATCCGGAACGGCACCTTCCGGACGCGCAGCACCGCCCACAGCACCGGCAATCCGAACCACATCGAAAGCGTGCGAAAGGCGAGCGGCGCAAAGCCGGTGACGCCGACTTTCATCACCGGCCAGTTCAGGCCCCAGGCGACGGTGAGGACGGCGAGCAGCGCGAACTGGGTGCGGCTGAAGGCGAAGCGGGCGGAAGAGTCCACTAACGCAGGTATCTCTTGCGCCAGAAAAAGATGCTCAAGCCGATGCCGAGCGTGATCATGAGCAGGAAGATGACCCAGAAGCCGTGGGCGCTGTGAATGAGCGGCAGACCTTCGAAGTTCATGCCGAAAAACCCGGTGACGAGGTTGAGCGGCAGGAAGATCGCCGTCAGCACCGTCAGCGCCCGCATGATGTTGTTGGTGCGGTTGCTCTGCTCGGAGAAATACATCTGCACCGCCGTCTCCGACGACGCCTCGAGCCGGCGCACGTGCGAAAGTGCGCGCTCGATGTGCGCGAGCACGTCGCGCGAGCGCACGCGCAGCTGCTCGCGTTCGCGCCGCAGCGCGGCATCGTTCTCGGCCGGCCATTCCTCGAGCGCGTCGATCCACTCCACGATGGCGGCGCGCTGGTCTTCGCAGGTGTCTTCGAGCAGATGCAGGGCGGTGCGTGAATCGAACAGCTTGTGCCAGCCGCCGCCCAGGCCCTTGCCGCCGAAGAGCTGCTGCTGCTGCTCGTCGAGGCGCTTGCCGAGCAGGCGGCGCAACTCGAGGAAGCTGTCGACCATGTAGTTCACCATCCGCAGCATCAGATCGGCCGGGCCGGTCGGCATGCGGGCGCTGGCCCGGCCCTCGAAGCCGGTCGTCTGCGTCTTCAGCCGCTGGGCGAAGAACTCGCGGACCTGGCAGTCGGTCGGGTGCACGGTAAGCAACACGCGGTCGAAGATCGCGAAGCCGACGGCGCTGGTACCGATCATCTCGATGGCGGTGCGCCCGGGCTGCAGCGTCGGCTTGCCACTTTCGTCTTCGGTCTTGTCGGCCCCGCCGGCGGCGAGCCGCCTGAATAAAAGCAGGTCGTAGGCCGAGGTGTAGTCAAAGGCGGAAGGCAGTTGCCGGTTCAGCAGGTCGATGACGTGAAGGTCGAACAGCTGGGCGCCGGTCCAGCGCTGCAGGAAAGCCTGCACGTCGGCCAGCGAGGCCTCGAACTCGGTACGAGTCGTCGCAATCCAGAGATAGCCGTCTTTCGGGATCTGCTCGGGCTGCTCGGCGAGTTCCGTGAACTGATCGCCGACGATGTGGAACACGCGCACCGGTTGCGACCTGCCCGCCTCAGCGTGGCGCGTGCAGCAGGCGCGCCGCTTCGAGCGCGAAGTAGGTCAGAACGCCATCGGCGCCGGCGCGCTTGAAGGCGGCGAGCGCCTCCATCATCACGGCGTCGTGGTCGAGCCAGCCGCGCTCGGCGGCCGCTTTCAGCATCGCGTACTCGCCGCTGACCTGGTAGGCGAAGGTAGGCACGCGGAATTCGTCTTTCACGCGACGCACGATGTCGAGGTACGGCATGCCCGGTTTGACCATGACCATGTCGGCGCCCTCGGCGATGTCGAGCGCGACTTCGCGCAGCGCTTCGTCGCTGTTGCCGGGGTCCATCTGGTAGACCTTCTTGTTGCTCTTGCCGAGGTTGGCGGCCGAGCCGACGGCGTCTCGGAACGGGCCGTAGAAGGCGCTCGCGTACTTGGCGCTGTAGGCCATGATCCGCGTGTGGATGTGGCCGGCTTCCTCGAGGCTCGATCGAACCGCGGCGATGCGGCCGTCCATCATGTCGCTCGGCGCGACGATGTCGACGCCCGCTTCCGACTGCACCATTGCCTGCTGCGCCAGCACCGCCACCGTGGCGTCGTTGACGATGTAGCCGGTGTCGTCGAGCAGGCCGTCCTGACCATGCGTGGTGAACGGATCGAGGGCGACGTCGGTCATGAGGCCGAGGCCCGGGAAGCGCTTCTTGAGCTCGCGCACGACGGTCGGCACCAGGCCCTTCGGGTTCATCGCCTCGCGACCGTCTTCGGTCTTCAGCGAAGGCTCGATCACCGGGAACAAGGCCAATACCGGGATGCCGAGGGCGACGCATTCTTCGGCCACCGGATAGAGGCGGTCGAGCGAAAGGCGCTGCACGCCGGGCATCGAGGCGATGGCCTGTGTCTTGCCGGTGCCGTCGAGCACGAACACGGGCAGGATCAGGTCGCTCGCATGAACGCGCGTCTCGCGCACGAGGTCGCGGCTCCAGGCATCGCGGCGCAGGCGCCGCGGTCGGCTCGCGGGGTAGGGCGGAGGGGTCAGCACGGCGCGATTCTAGGAGGGAGACCGCGGCGTCGCCGGGGGCTCTCCGGCAGGCGCCGTCGATAATCGCGCATGGCTTCTTCGTATCTCTGGGTCAAGGCGTTGCACATCGTTTTCGTGAGCAGCTGGTTCGCCGGGCTGTTCTAT
>JAYTYH010000086.1:0-6861 GCA_043742485.1 Rhizobacter sp. | reverse complement strand
CATGCGCCTCTTCCGCAGCCTGCAGCACCCCGGCCTCGCTGCCCATTGCGCGCTCACGATCGGCAATTTCGACGGTGTCCATCGCGGTCACCAGGCGATGCTGGCGCTGCTCGTGTCGGAGGCCGCGCACCGCGGGCTGCCGGCGACGGTGCTGACCTTCGAGCCCAACCCGCGCGACTACTTCGCGGCATTGCGGCACCAGCCCGAGGCCGCGCCGGCACGGATCGCGACCTTGCGCGACAAGCTCTGCGAGCTCGAGCGCTGCGGCGTCGAGCAGGCGGTGGTCATGCGCTTCGACGCCGCCTTCGCCGCGCAATCGCCCGAAGCCTTCGTGGCCGACGTGCTGGTCGCCGGGCTGGGTGCGCGCTACGTGCTCGTCGGTGACGACTTCCGCTACGGCGCCCGCCGCGCCGGCGACTACGCGACGCTCGACGCCGCCGGCGTCGCCCACGGTTTCGATGTCGCCCGCATGATGAGCTACGAGGTCCACGGCCTGCGCGTCTCGAGCTCGGCCGTGCGCCACGCGATGGCCGCCGGCGACATGGCCGAAGCGGCCGCCCTGCTCGGCCGCCCGTACAGCGTCAGCGGCCGCGTCGCGCACGGCGCCAAGCTCGGCCGCAGCCTTGCCGAAAGCGGTGCCGGTCGGGGCGATGGCTTTCGCACGCTCAACATCCGCTTCGATCACCCGCGGCCGGCGGCCATGGGCATCTTCGTGGTCCGCGTCCACGGCCTGGGCGAGCGCGAGGGCGACGCGCCGCTTCTCGGCGTCGCCAGCCTGGGCCGGCGGCCGACGGTCGACGACAGCGGCCGCATCCTCCTCGAAGTGCACTGCTTCGACTGGCCGCGGCACCTGGGTGTCGAGGGGGGCTACGGTAGACTCGTCCGCGTGGAACTGATGCACAAACTGCGCGACGAAGCCCGCTACGAATCGCTCGCCGAGCTCACCGACGCGATCGGCCGCGACGCCTCCGCGGCACGCGATTTCTTCACTGCCCGGGCCGGCGGCGGCGAACCGCACGCGACCACCGGGCGCCAGACGACGCGCGATCGAATTTGACGGGTGCGCCCAGCGCCGGCGCCCTCGCTCTGCCGCCGACGATCGCCCAGGGTCGTCGGCCGGCTCCTTTCCCACTCGACCCGACCCCGAGGCTGCACGCGCCACCCGCCGCGGCCCACCGAAAGATTCACCATGGCTGACGAAGCCGCTTCCGCTTCAGTACCTGCCGCTGCCCTTGCCGGTGCAGCGATCACCGACTACCGCAAGACGCTGAACCTGCCCGACACGCCGTTCCCGATGCGTGGCGACCTGCCCAAACGCGAGCCGGGCTGGGTCAAGCAGTGGAGCGACGACGGCGTCTACATGCGCCTGCGCGATGCCCGCCACGGCGCGCCGCGCTTCGTGCTGCACGACGGCCCGCCGTACGCCAACGGCACGCTCCACGTCGGCCACGCCGCCAACAAGATCCTGAAGGACATGATCGTCAAGTCGCGCCAGCTCGCCGGCTTCGACGCCCGCTACACGCCGGGCTGGGACTGCCACGGCCTGCCGATCGAGAACGCCATCGAGAAGACCTTCGGCCGCGGCCTTGCGCGCGCCGACGTGCAGGCCAAGAGCCGCGCCTACGCCGGCGAGCAGATCGCGCAGCAGATGGCCGACTTCAAACGCATCGGCGTGCTCGGCGACTGGGAGCATCCGTACCGGACGATGGACTTCGGCAACGAGGCCGGCGAGATCCGGGTGCTCAAGCGCGTCATCGAGCGCGGCTTCGTCTATCGCGGCCTGAAGCCGGTGTACTGGTGCTTCGACTGCGGCTCGTCGTTGGCCGAATTCGAGATCGAGTACGCCGACCGCAAGTCGACCACCGTCGACGTCGCCTTCGTCGCCGACGACGCGGCCGCGCTGGCCGCCGCCTTCGGCCTGCCGGAACTCGCCAAGGAAGCCTTCGCCGTCGTCTGGACGACGACGCCTTGGACGATCCCGGCCAACCAGGCGCTCAACCTCAACCCGGCTCTCGAATACGCGCTGGTCGACACCTCGCGTGGCCTGCTCGTGCTGGCCAGCGCGCTGGTCGAGAAGTGCTTGGCGCGCTACGGCATCGAAGGGCACGTCGTCGCCACCGCCCTCGGCGAGCGACTCGACGGCCTGCGCTTTCGCCATCCGCTGTCTGCCGTCGACGCCGGTTACGAGCGGACGTCGCCGATTTACCTGGCCGACTACGCCACTGCCGAAGACGGCACCGGACTGGTCCATTCATCACCGGCTTACGGCGTCGAGGACTTCAACTCCTGCCGCGCGCACGGCCTGGCCGTCGACGACATCCTCAACCCGGTGCGGGGCAACGGCGTCTACGAGGCGGCATTGCCGCTCTTCGGCGGAATGCACATTTGGAAGGCCAACGCGGCGATCGTCGAAGCGCTGCGCGACGCCGGCCGGCTGCTCGCGAGCTCGACGCTCGAGCACAGCTATCCGCACTGCTGGCGCCACAAGACGCCGGTGATCTACCGCGCCGCGGCGCAGTGGTTCGTGCGCATGGACGCCGCCGACGACTCGACACGCGGCGTCTTCGCCACCGACCCGGCGCTGCAGACGCTGCGCGCGCTGGCGCTGAAGGCGATCGACGAGACGAGCTTCTACCCGGAGAACGGCCGCGTGCGCCTGCACGACATGATCTCGAACCGGCCCGACTGGTGCATCAGCCGGCAGCGCAACTGGGGCGTGCCGCTGCCGTTCTTCCTGCACAAGGTGACCGGCGAACTGCACCCCGACACGATGGCGCTGATCGACCGCGCTGCGGCCGTGGTGCAGGAAGGCGGCGTCGAAGCCTGGTCACGCTTGACGTCCGAGGACGTGCTCGGCGCCGAGGGCGAGCACTCGGCCGCGAACTACGCCAAGAGCAACGACATCCTCGACGTCTGGTTCGACTCCGGCTCGACCTTCTTCCACGTGCTCCGCGGCAGCCACCCGGGCACCACCATGCCCGACGACCACGGCGCCAGCCCCGAGGCCGACCTCTACCTCGAAGGCCACGACCAGCATCGCGGCTGGTTCCATTCTTCCCTGCTCATCGCCTGCGCGATCGAAGGCCACGCGCCCTACCGCGGCCTGCTCACGCACGGTTTCACCGTCGACGGCTCCGGCCGCAAGATGAGCAAGAGCCTCGGCAACTTCGTGGCCCTGAACGAGGTCACGGCCAAGCTCGGCGCCGAAATCATCCGGCTCTGGTGCGCCTCGACCGACTACTCGGGCGACCTCGCCATCGACGACCGCATCCTCGCCCGCGTCGTCGATGCCTATCGCCGCATCCGCAACACGCTGCGCTTCCTTCTCGCCAACACCAGCGACTTCGATCCCGCGAAGGATGCCGTGGCGATCGCCGAGATGTTCGAGATCGACCGCTGGGCACTGGCCCGCACGGCCGAGCTGCAGGGCGAGATCGTCGGCCCGTTCGATGAAGCGCGCGGTGTGTTCGCAGGCGGCCACTACGGCGTCTACGAGTTCCATCCGGTCGTCTCGAAGCTGCAGGTGTTCTGCTCCGAAGACCTCGGCGCCTTCCTGCTCGACGTGCTCAAGGACCGCCTCTACACCACGGCGCCGGGATCGCACGCGCGCCGCTCGGCGCAGACCGCGCTCTGGCATATCGCCCACGCGATGCTGCGCTGGATGGCGCCGTTCCTGAGCTTCACCGCCGAGGAAGCGTGGCGGGTGTTCGGCGCCAAGGCCGGCGCCTCGATCTTCGTCGAGACCTACAGCGACGTGCGGCCGTGGCTCGACGCCGAGCTGCTCGCCAAGTGGGCGCGCATCGCCGCCGTGCGCGCCGAAGCCAATCGCAAGATCGAGGCCTTGCGCACCGACGGCAAGCTCGGCTCGTCGCTGCAGGCGGAGGTCACCGTCAAGGCCGGCCCGGCGATGCTCGCGCGCCTCGCCACGCTCGGCGACGACCTGCGCTTCGTGATGATCTCGTCGGCGGCGCACGTGCAGCCGCTGGCGGCCGCCGCCGACGCCGAGGAGTTCTTCGTCGAGGCCACCGTGACCGCGGCGCCGAAGTGCGAGCGCTGCTGGCACTACCGGAGCGACGTCGGCATCGACGCCGCCCACCCGACGATCTGCGGTCGCTGCACCGCCAACCTGTTCGGTGCCGGCGAACCCCGCCGCGCCGCCTGACCATGGTCACTCGCAGGAACGCATCCCTCTGGCCCTGGCTCGGCATCGCGCTGGCCATCGTGCTCGTCGATCAGGTCACGAAGACGGTGATCGCCGGCACGATGCAGCTCGGCGACGTGCGCACCATCACGTCGTTCTTCGACATCGTGCGCGCCCACAACCGCGGCGCCGCCTTCTCGTTCCTGAACGATGCCAGCGGCTGGCAGCGCTGGTTTTTCATCACGCTGGGCGCGGTGGCGGCGGTCTTCATCGTCTGGATGCTGAAGCGCCACGGTGGCCAGCGCCTGTTCGGCTGGGCCCTGGCGCTGATCCTCGGCGGCGCCGTCGGCAACGTCATCGACCGGATCCTGCACGGCCACGTCATCGACTTCATCCAGGTCCACTGGCACGGCGCCTACTTCCCTGCCTTCAACGTCGCCGACAGCGCCATCAGCATCGGCGCGGCGCTGCTGATCCTCGACGAGTTGCTGCGGGTCAGGCGCTCGCGCTAGACGCCGCGCGGGAGTGCGGCGAGGTCAACTCACGCCGATGCCCGGCGAACGCCACGTCAAACCGACACGACACGTTCAACCGGCACGCCGCGGCAATCCATTTCGAACTCGAGTTCGCGCACCGGCGGCCGGTTGAAGTGCCACGTCACGCCGCCGCGCATCGCGCCCCGGCGCACCAGTTCTTCGGCGATGAATGGATGGAAGTCGTGGACGGTGTAGACCTGTGTCGCGGTCGCCAGCGCCCAGCCGACGCCGAGCGTGCGCATCCGGTTCTCCATCTCGCCCAATACCCATCTGGCCTTCGTGTGCAGGCCTTCGGCCGAGACATCGCCACGGGCGATCGCATGGTCGCGATAGTCGCCTTTGCCTTCCGGAGCTTCGGCGCTGCCGGCCACGACGAAGGACTTCTTCGCATCCGGGTCGGCGACGGTGTAGCTGAAGGCATGAAAGCCCGGCTCGGACGGCGGATCGATCTGCGGGCAGACGTTGCTCCGCGCGACCGGATTGTCAGAACTGTCCAGCAGCCCCCAGCGCTTCAAGGTCTCGACGTAGACGGCGTTGAAGTCGCGGAACTCCGACTCCGAGAACGGCTTCGGCGAGCGCAGTTCGCAGGCGCAGAACGCAGCGGTCGGCCGCCCTGCGGCGGCAAGGGTCTGCTCGATCCGTTCGAACCCCTCGCGCATCGGAACGACGCGCGAAAACCGTGCGCGCTCGATCCTGAAGCCGGTCTCGGCAACGACTCCGGCCGAGTATTGAGATACCGCAGGGATGTAGCGATATCCGCCGGCAGCGAGAACCTGAGTTGTCATTACATCGACTCCGTGAAAGTAATTAGGCAGCGAGTGCACCCAGATAGGCGGTGCGCACGGCCGGATCGAGCAGCAGATCCTGACTGCGCCCGTGCTTGACGATCCGGCCGGTGTCCATCACATAGGCCGAACTTGAAACCTCGAGCGCCGTGACGACGTCCTGCTCGACGACGAGGACCGTCAGGCCGTCACGATTGAGAGTCGCCAACGCATCGATCAGCTGTTCGACCAGCAAGGGCGACAAGCCGAGCGAAAGCTCGTCGATCATGAGCAGACGGGGAGCGCTCATCAGGCCGCGTCCGATCGCGCACATCTGCTGTTCGCCACCCGACATCGTGCCCGCTGCCTGCGTCCGCCGCTCCTTGAGCTTCGGGAAGATCGTGTAGACGTGATCGAGCGAGCGCGCCAGCTCGGCGCGGCCAAGCCGCCGCAGATACGCACCCATGACGAGGTTGTCCTCGACGCTCATCGCCCCGAAGAGGCGCCGCCCTTCGGGAACATGGGCGATGCCGAGACCGAGGATCTCGTCGGAGGCGCATTGCTGGATCTCACGACCTTTCCAGACAACGCGCCCCGAGCGCACCGGCAAAAGCCCCGAGAGCGTTCGCATCAGCGTGGATTTGCCGGCACCGTTCGAGCCGATCAATGCGGTGATCGTGCCTTCTGCGATCGAGAGGTTCACGTCCCAGAGCACGGTGATGCCGCCATAGCCGGCTTGCAACCCTTCGATCCGCATCAACTCGGCAGCGTTGTCCATGGTCACGACACCGCCGCTGCCGCTTTCGCGTAGCGCTTGCCGAGATAGGCCTCGACGACACGGGCATCGGAGGCGATCTGCGCCGGCGGTCCGTTGGCGATCAATGCACCGCTCTGCAACACGACGATCCGGGTGCAGATCGACATCACGACCTTCATCAGGTGTTCGATCAGCACGATCGTGACGCCGGCCTGCGCAATCTGTCGAATCAGCCCCATCGCCTGTTCCACCTCGGCGGAGTTGAGGCCGGCGTTGACCTCGTCGAGAAAAAGCAGCCTCGGCTGCATGGCCAGTGCCTTGGCGAGCTCGAGGCGCTTTCGCATCGCCAGCGTGAGGATGGCGGCAGGTTTCTCCGCCGCGGATGAAAGTCCGACGAAATCGAGCTGCTTCAGCGCCGCGCGGCGGGCTTCGGCGATGCTGGTACTGCAGTGCGAGAACAGTGCCGCCGCGGCGACGTTATCGAGGGCGGTCAGTTCCGGAAACGGCTGCACGACCTGGAACGTGCGCGCCAGGCCGACGCGCGCCATCTGATAAGGCCGAAACCGCGTGATGTCACGACCCTCGAACATCACCCGACCCGCAGAAGCCCTGTGAACGCCGGTGATCACGTTGACCAGCGTCGTCTTGCCGGCACCGTTCGGC
>JAYTYH010000085.1:0-2153 GCA_043742485.1 Rhizobacter sp. | reverse complement strand
CTCGCCGGCGCTAAGCTGGCGCATGGAAACCACGCCGACCCAGATCCACGCGACCGAGGCTCGAACCGTTCGCTTCTACTGGGAAGACTTCGCCGTCGGCCAGACGCGCGAGTTCGGCCACTACGAAGTCAGCCGCGAAGCCGTGCTCGACTTTGCGCGCCGCTTCGATCCGCAGCCGTTCCATCTCGACGACGCCGCCGCGGCCGCGTCGTTGTTCGGCCGCCTCGCGGCCAGCGGCTGGCATACCTGCGCGATGGCGATGCGCATGATGTGCGATGGCTACCTGCTCGAATCTTCGAGCCTCGGCTCGCCCGGCATGGAGTCGCTGAAGTGGCTGAAGCCGGTGTATCCGGGCGACGTTCTCCATCTGCGCATGACGATCCTCGAATCGAGGCCGCTTGCGAGCCGGCCGACCGTCGGCCTCGTGCGGTCCGCGTACGAGGTCGTGAACCAGCATGGCGAGTCGGTTCTGGCCATGGATGGCTACGGCATGTTCGGTCGTCGCGAGCCGGCCACGCAGCCGCCCTGAGGCCGTGAATTTGTAGCGCGCGCAGGTGTGCACGGACGGTGCCCGATGCCGGTGCCGCGGGCGACAATGCCGGGCTCGCTCTGCGCCGCGGAGCACTGAGCGCCGCAGCCCGACAAGGGCGAACGCGCGCCCCTCAGGAGCATGTTGATCACCAGGACCCTGGCCCCCGATTTCGGTGACACGCTCGCTGTCGCGCCCCCCGGCGACAGCGCGTTGCCCGTCGGCAGCCGGCTGCGCGACTACGAGATCAGCCGCGTCATCTCCGAGGGCGACTTCGCCATCGTCTACCTGGCCCACGACCATTCGCTGCAGCGCATGGTCGCGGTCAAGGAGTACCTGCCGATCGCGATGGCGTCGCGGCGCAGCCATTCGGCGGCCATCGTCGTCGAGCCGGGCCACCACGCCGAGCCCTTCGATGCCGGCTTGAAAAGCTTTGTCGCCGAGGCCCGGCTGCTGGCCCGATTCGACCATCCCTCGCTGGTCAAGGTCTACCGGTTCTGGGAAGAAAACGGCACCGCCTACATGGTGATGCCTTTCTACGCAGGGCCGACCTTGAAGACGGCGCTGGCCGAGCTCGGCCACGTGCCCGGCGAAGGCGAGCTGCGCACCTGGCTGAGGCCGATCCTCAACGCCGTGGCGGTCTTGCACGAGGGCCAGACCTGGCACCAGAACATCGGCCCGGGCGAGATCGTGTTGACGCCGACCGGGCCGGTGCTGCTCGGCTTCGGCGCAGCGGCGCGCGCCATCGGCAACCTCGACCACGGACCGGCATCGGCGCTGAAGCCGGGCTTCGCCGCGCTCGAGCAATACGGCATCGATGCCACCACCGTCGTCGGCCCGTGGACCGACCTCTACGGCCTGGCCGCGGTCCTCTACGACGCCATCGCCGGCGCGCCTCCGCAACCGGCACCCGAGCGGTTGGCCGGCGACACGCTGCAGCCGCTGTTGCAGGTCGCGGCAGGCCTGTACAGCACCGGCTTCCTGGCCGCCATCGACGCCGCACTCGCGGTTCGCCCGGCCGAACGCAGCCGCGGCCACGAGCAGTTCAGGGCCGCGATGGGCAACATCGCGGCGCCCGTGGCGCCGGTCTCGCTGGCACCGCCGCGCGACCTGATGCTGGAGCCGTTCCTGCGCGACACGTCGTCTTACCGCGAGATCACGGTGCCCGATCGGCCGCTGCTGCAGCCGACCGAACCGCCGCCCGTCAAGGCACCGGGCACAGCCGAGCTCAAGGCCCGCGCCGCCGCCATCGTCGACGACGATCGTGTCGAACGCCCGGGGGCCGGCGCCGCACCGGCATGGATGAGCGACGCCGGCCGGGGCGGCAACGGCCTCGGCAGGCGGGCGTTGTTCGGTGTTGTCGCGGCCATCGGTGCCCTGGTCGGCGTCGGCGCCCTGGCCTTGAACTTTTACCTGCAGCCGACGGCGAAGACGCCACTGGCCACGCCGGCGGCCGCATCGGCGGTGCAGACGACGACCACGACGTCGCTCGTTGTGGCGCCAGACGCATCGGCGTCGAGACCCGTACCGGTACCGGCGCCGATCACGGCAACGGCGCCAACCTCGTCACCGATGTCCCCTGCCGTCGCTCCCGCGGCGGCGACCGCAGCCTCGGCCGCTTCGG
>JAYTYH010000084.1:0-5342 GCA_043742485.1 Rhizobacter sp. | reverse complement strand
GCCGAGCAGGCGGCGTGGAGCGATCTGGCGCAGCGCATCGGGGATGCCGCCGCTGCCGAACACGCCGCGGATGCGACCGATGCGGCCGATGCCTGCGTCAGCGCGCCGACGCTGCGCATCCACTACCGCTGGCGTCAGCAGCGCACCAAGCGCAAGGCCGGCAACGTCGCCGATTTCTGCCGGCGCTGGGGTCGCGCCTACCGCTACTTCATCGTCCTCGACGCCGACAGCGTCATGACCGGCGAATGCCTGACCACGCTCGTTCGCGTGATGGAAGCGCACCCCGACGCCGGCATCGTGCAGACGGCACCCAAGGCGGTCGGCCACCACACGTTCCATGCCCGGGTGCAGCAGTTCTGCGCCCGTGCCTACGGGCCGCTGTTCACCGCCGGCATGCGCTTCTGGCAGCTCGGCGAGTCGCACTACTGGGGCCACAACGCCATCCTGCGCATGGAGCCGTTCATGGCCTGCTGCGCGCTGGCGCCGCTCGAGGGCGAGAGCTCGCTGTCGGGCGAGATCATGTCGCACGACTTCGTCGAGGCCGCGTTGATGCGCCGCTACGGCTGGAAGGTCTGGGTCGCCGACGAGATCGATGGCAGCTACGAGCAGGTGCCTCCGAACCTGCTCGCCGAGCTGCAGCGCGATCGCCGCTGGTGCCAGGGCAACCTGCAGAACGCGCGGCTGATGTTCGAGCCCGGCTTTCATGCCGTGCACCGCACCGCGTTCCTGACCGGCGTGCTGGCCTATGCATCGTCGCCGCTCTGGCTCGCCTTCCTGCTGCTTTCCACTTTGCTGTTCGCGCAGCACGCTGGCACCGACCCGACCTACTTCTTCGAGCCCTACCAGCTGTTCCCGATCTGGCCCACCGTTAACGTCAGACTGATGCTGACGCTCTTCGGCCTCACCGGCGTGCTGCTTCTGGCACCAAAGGCGCTGTCGCTGGCGGCGATCGTGCTGCGCGGCCATGCGAGGCGTTTCGGCGGCGTGCGTCGCCTGCTCGCGAGCGCCTTCATCGAGTTCCTGCACTCGCTGTTGCTCGCGCCTGTCCGCATGGTGTTCCACAGCCAGTTCGTGTTCGCCGCGCTCACCGGCTGGCGACTCGACTGGAAATCGCCGCCGCGCGACGACGCCACCACATCGTGGCGCGAAGCCTGGGCCAAGCACGGCCTGCACACGGTGCTGGCGTTGGTCTGGATCGGCGCCATCGTCCTCAGCAGCGACGCTTTCCCGTGGTGGTTGTCGCCGATCCTGGCCGGCCTGCTCGCAGCGATTCCGCTCTCCGTCTGGGGCAGCCGCGTCGCCGCCGGCCGTGCCTTGCGCCGATACGGCCTGTTGATGACGCCCGAAGAGACCCGGCAGCCTCTGGTGTTGGCCGAAGCCGGGCGCGCCGCCGAGGCCGTCAGTGCGCGGCTGGCATCGTTCCGGACAGCGATCGTCGACGAGTCACGCCACGAGCGCGTGGTCATGGCCACGCCGGCCCGGTCGCATTCGACCGGCGCCAAACAGTCGGTGCTGAGCGCGCTCGTAGAGCGCGCCCTCGCCGAAGGCCCGGCGGCGCTCGATGCCTCGTCGCGCTTGCGCCTCCTCTCGCATCCGGCCGCGCTGGCCCGGATTCGCGACGACGTCGTCGCCCATCGTGCCCATCCCGACTGGTGGCTGGCAACGCCTCACGCTGGCAGCGCCGCGCACGCCGGCGCTGCTGTCTCCCGGCCACTGCCGTCGTCGGGCGTGCCGGCCTCGCCACCGGCGCTCTGAGGCGGGCCCGTCGTTTCGGTTAAGGTCGTTTGCTGCAGCGGGCTCGTGCCCGCCTCGCGCGCCGACATGACCGAAGACACGACCGCCGACATAGCGACCCTCCGTCGCATCCTCCGCACCGGCAAGACGATCGCCGTCGTCGGCCTCTCCGCGGAATGGCACCGGCCGAGCTACTTCGCGGCCAAGTACATGCAGGAGCACGGCTACCGGATCATCCCGGTCAACCCGCGCTACGCCGAGATCCTGGGCGAGCGTTGCCACGCCAGCCTCGAGACCATCGACGTGCCGGTCGACATCGTCGATGTCTTCCGGCGCACGGAAGACGTGCCGCCGATCGCCGACCAGGCGATCGCCATCGGCGCCAGGTGCCTGTGGCAGCAGATCGGCGTGAAGAACGTCGGTGCCGCCGAGCGGGCAGCGGCGGCCGGACTCGACGTCGTGATGGACCGCTGCGTGAAGATCGAGCATGCGCGGCTGTTCGGCGGCCTGCACTGGGCCGGCGTCAACACCGGCGTGATCTCCGCTCGCCGTCCAATCTGATGGCGCCCCCAAGCTCCCTGCGTTCACTGCTCCCCAAGGCGGCGCGGCCGGCCTCGGGGCGGCCCGGCGCCCGACCGATCGCTGTTCCGTCGCATGGCTGACCGCACCTTCCAGCCCGAGACGCTGGCCATTCATGCCGGCCAGATCCCCGACGCCGCCACCGGCGCGCGGGCGTTGCCGATCTACCAGACGACGAGCTTCGTCTTCGACAGCGCCGACCACGCCGCCAGCCTTTTCAACTTGCAGACCTTCGGCAATGTGTACTCGCGGCTTTCAAACCCGACCGTCGCTGCGCTGGAGGAACGCGTCGCGGCGCTCGAGGGCGGCCGCGCGGGTTTGGCCTCGGCGAGCGGCATGGCCGCGGAGTCGATCGCCCTGCTGACGCTGCTTCAGCAGGGCGACCACGTGGTCGCCGCCGGCGCGCTCTACGGCGGCAGCGTCAGCCTGCTCGCCGTCAACCTCGACAAGCTCGGCATCACGACCACCTTCGTCGACGCCGGCTCGGCCGATGCGTTCGCGGCAGCGATGCGGCCGAACACCCGCGCCGTCTTCGCCGAGAGCCTCGGCAACCCGAGCCTGGCGGTGCTCGACATCGCCGCCATCGCCGACGTGGCGCACGCGCACGGCGTGCCGCTCGTCGTCGACAACACGGTGCCGTCGCCGTTCCTGTGCAACCCGATCCGCTTCGGCGCCGACATCGTCGTGCACTCGGCCACCAAGTACCTCGCCGGCCACGGCACCACGCTCGGCGGCGTCATGGTCGAGAGCGGCAAGTTCCCGTGGGCCAACGGCAAGTTCCCGGGCATGACCGAGCCCTCGAAGGGCTACCACGGCGTCAGGTTCCACGAGACCTTCGGCGACTTCGCCTTCACGATGCGGGCCCGCATGGAAACGCTGCGCGTCTATGGCGCCGCGCTCTCGCCGATGAGCGCGTGGCAGATCCTGCAAGGCATCGAGACGCTGCCCGTGCGCATGGAGCGGCACTGCACCAATGCCCTGGCCGTGGCCCGTTTCCTGAGCGCCCACCCCCGCGTCGGCTGGGTCAACTATCCCGGCCTCGAAGACCATCCGCAGCACGCACTGGTGGCGCGACAGATGCGCTCGGTGGCCGGGCATCCGGGCGCTTCGGGGCTGCTCGCCTTCGGCGTCGAAGGCGGCATCGAAGCCGGAGTCCGCTTCATCGAAGCGGCGCAGATCATGAGCCACGTCGCCAACATCGGCGACACCCGGACGCTCGTCATCCACCCGGCCTCCACCACGCATCGCCAGCTTGACGATGCCCAGCAGCTCGCCGCCGGCGTCCGCCCCGACATGGTTCGCATGTCGGTGGGACTCGAGCACATCGACGACATCCTCTGGGACATCGATCAGGCGCTTGCACAAGCGAGAAAGACGACATGAGCATCTACGAGCAAGGCCTGGAACGCAACGACGCCAATTTCGTGGCGCTCTCGCCGGTGAGCTTCGTGGAACGCAGCGCCGAGGTCTTCGGCGATCTCGAAGCCACCGCGCACGGGGCGCGGCGCTACACGTGGCGGCAGGTCCGCGAGCGTTCGGCGCGGCTGGCGGCGGCGCTGCGCGCGCTCGGCGCGGGCCGCGGCACGACGGTGAGCGTGATGCTGCACAACACCCCGGAGATGGTAGAGGCGCACTACGCCGTGCCGGCGCTCAACGCAGTGCTGAACACGCTCAACACCCGGCTCGACGCGGCGCTGATCGCCTGGCAGCTCGCTCACTGCGAATGCGCCGTGCTGATCACCGACCGCGAGCTGGCGCCGACGATGAACGCGGCGCTGCGCATCCTGCGCGATGAGCACGGCCGCACCCCGCACGTGATCGATGTCTGCGACAGCGAATACGCCGGCGCGGGCAAGCGCCTCGGCGCCTACGAGTACGAAGCGCTGCTCGCCGCGCATGCACCGCTGGCCCGCCTCGACGGCCCGCGCGACGAGTGGGACGCCATCGCCGTCTCGTACACCTCGGGCACCACGGGCGATCCGAAGGGCGTCGTCACCCACCACCGCGGCGCCTACCTCAACGCGGTCTGCAACGCGGCGACCTGGACCCTGCCGCACTTTCCCCGCTACCTGTGGACGTTGCCGATGTTCCACTGCAACGGCTGGTGTTTCCCGTGGACGGTGGCGATGCTCGGCGGCACGCACGTGTGCCTGCGCCGCGTCGACGCTGCCGCCATCTTCGCGGCGATACGCAGCGAGCGCGTCGATCACTACTGCGCTGCTCCCATCGTCCACAACCTGTTGATCGCGGCGCCCGCCGAATTGCGCGCCGGCATCGACCATCCGGTGCGGGCGATGGTGGCCGGCGCCGCGCCGCCGGCGGCCATGATCGAAGGCATGGCGAAGATCGGCTTCGACATCACCCACGTGTACGGCCTGACCGAGGTCTACGGCCCGGCCTCGGTGGCGGTGCGGCGGCCTTTGTGGGCCGCAGAGAGCCTTTCCGAACAGACCCGCCTGAATGGTCGCCAGGGCGTGCGGTACATGCTCGAGGAAGGCATGACGGTGCGGCACCCGGAAACGATGGTCGAGGTGCCCGCCGACGGCCAGACGATGGGCGAGATCATGTTCCGCGGCAACATCGTCATGAACGGCTACCTGAAGAACCCGGCTGCGACCGTGAAGGCCTTCGAAGGCGGCTGGTTCCACACCGGCGACCTCGCCGTGATGGAGGCCGACCGCTACGTCAAGATCAAGGACCGCAGCAAGGACGTGATCATCTCCGGCGGCGAGAACATCAGCTCGCTCGAGGTCGAGGACGCGCTGTATCGCCACCCCGCCGTGCTCGCCTGCGCGGTGGTCGCCAGGCCCGACCCGAAGTGGGGCGAGGCGCCGGTCGCGTTCGTCGAGTTGAGGGAAGGCGCGCGCGTGACGGCTGCCGAGCTCGTCGCGCACTGCCGCGCGCTGCTCGCCGGCTACAAGGTGCCGCGCGAGATCCGCTTCGAGCCGATCCCGAAGACCTCGACGGGCAAGATCCAGAAATTCCAGCTGCGCGAGCGCGCCCGCTCGGCAGCGGCCATCGATTGATCG
>JAYTYH010000083.1:0-3132 GCA_043742485.1 Rhizobacter sp. | reverse complement strand
AAAAGTGCTCGACTATTGGGCCAGGGAAGACGAATACCGCTTCGGCCTCGCCGCCGTGTTCGCCCAGGTGCCGACGACGCTGTCCGTCGACCAGGCGCTGAAGGACAAGCAGAAGACGACCCCGATCGACCAGAAGGGTGGCAAGAGCGCGAAGCTGGACCTGCTCGCCCAGGCGCTCGACTTCGGCGCGTCGTCGTACGAGCTGCAGCCGCGCAGCATCCTCTACGAGCACCTGAAGGCGAGCGACGCAGCGGTCCGTGCCGTGATCTTCCACAACCCGTTCGCCGGCGACCCCGCGGCCGGCTTCATCAAGCTGCAGGTGCTGCGCAAGGTCGGCGGCCAGTGGCAGGCGCCGGAAGATTGGAGCAACGACGCCTTCAAGACGATGTGCCTCGACAAGAAGGACGAGCGCGTCGAGGAGCTGCTGCTCATCGTCAGCAACAGCGAAGCGGATCGCGCCACCGAGAAGCCGTACCGCTTCACGGCGGAAGACCCAATGCGGCTCAGCACGTCGAACGTCGGCTGCTGGCAATGGAAGGGCACCGCGAGCCTGACGACGCAGACGGTGTTCGGCTTCACGACGGTGGAAAGCTTCGACGGCGCCTTCGACCGCCAGCGCATCCTTTCGCCCGACCCGGCCGACATGCTCGTCGGCCTCGATGTCTTCGTCGCCAACATGCAGGGCACCGTCACCTGGAGCATCAGCGGCCCCGTCACCGGCACGAACTGCACGATCTCCGGCACGGGCAGCGGCAACGTCCGCGCCATCAGCGACGGCAACATGATCGTGTCGTACCTCGGCCTCGAGGCCGTACCCCTGCCGCTCGACCGGATGACGATCGGCTCGGGCGTGACCACGGTCCCCGCCATCGCCGTCACGACGCGCTGCGGCGCCGCGGCGACGTCGACCAGCGTGCTCGACAAGGACGTGGCCTGGCTGTCGCTGCCGACGGATGGCGTCGCCATCAGCGCCGACGGGTTGACCATCAGCGGCACCTGGACACGGACCGACTCCGAGGGCACCAAGACCTCGGTGTGGAATTTCAAGGCGGTCCGCGAGTAGCAGCGCTGCCGGCACGAGAAGGGTCGAGGGCATCGCGATCGTCGCTACCATCGTGCGAACTTCCGCTGACGAGTCGCAGCCCGCGGGGCGACGCGCACCAGGGCTCGCCGTGCATCTCGAACTGGCCGGCCTGCCGCGGGCCACCCTCGCCGACGGAACCAGCGTGCCGCTGGCACCGCGCGATGCGGCACTGCTGGCCTGGCTGGCGCTTGAAGGGCCGACTCCGCGAGCGCGGCTTGCCGGACTGCTGTGGCCCGAGAGCGGCCCCGAGGCGGCGCGCAACACGCTGCGCCAGCGCCTGTTCCAGCTGAAGAAACACTGCGGCGAGCTGCTCGCCGGCGCCACGGCGCTGCGCCTGGCCGATGGCGTCGGCCATGATCTCGACGACGCCGCCGGCGTGCTCGGCGAGTTGCGTTTCGGCGACGCGCCGGAGCTCGATCGCTGGCTCGACGCGCAGCGCGACCGACAGACCGGCGCCGCCCAGCACCGGCTCGAGCAGCAGGTGCGCGCGCTCGAGGACGCCGGCGAGCTCGCTGCCGCCTTGTCGGTGGCGCTCGCGCTGCTGCGGCTGCAGCCGCTCAGCGAGCAGGCCCATCGCCACGTCATGCGCCTGCACTACCTGCGCGGCGACCGCGCTGCCGCCCTGCTCGCGTTCGATCGCTGCGAGCAGACGCTGAAGGACGAGGTCGGAACGCGGCCGTCGGCGGAAACGCTGGCCCTGCTGCAGACCGTGGAGCGGGCGCTTCCCCACACCTGGATCGCGGGCCAGGCGCTGCCGGCCTCGGCGCTGCGACCGCCGACGATGATCGGCCGCGACAGCGAGCTCGCTGCCCTCGCCGCCAGCTGGGCGACGGCCGAGGGCTTCGTCGTCACCGGGCAGGCCGGCTCGGGCAAGAGCCGGCTGCTCGACACGCTCGCCGAGGCGCGGCCCGGCACGCTCGTGCTGCGCGCCCGACCCGGCGACGACAAGGTGCCGCTCGCCACGCTCGACCGCCTCGTGCATCGCCTCTGCGAGCGCTCGCCGGACGTGGGCGCAGTACCAGCGCGGGCGCGCTTCCGGGCGCAGATGGCCGGGCCCGTCGAAGGCCAGGCGCCGACGGCGCAATCGGTCGCACCGATCCTCGTCGAGCTGCTGCGCGTTGCCCGCCGTCACGGCCTGACGGGACTCGTGCTCGACGACCTGCAGTTCGCCGACGACGCCAGCTTCGACGTCTGGCAGGAGCTGCTGGGCTGGCCGGCGCTGGCGGGCCTCGGCTTCGGCTTCGCGTCGCGACTCGACGGCGAGCGAACGGCGGCTCGTCTCGCCGAGCTCGGCGGTCGCAGCAACCTGTCGGTGCTGGCGCTGCACGAGCTCGACGAGGCCGCCGTGCGTGCCTTCGTCGAATCGCTCGGGCTCGCCGGTGTCGACAGCGGCGCCGTCGCCGCTGCCCTGGTGCGACGAATCGGCGGCAATCCGCTGCACCTGCTCGAGACGATCCGCCATGCGCTCGAGAAACACGGCCACCTGCACGCCGACCGGCTCGAAGCACCGGCGCGCGTCACCGAGCTGCTCGAACAGCGCCTCGTCGCGCTGCCGGCCGACGGCCTGCTGCTCGTGCGCATCGCTGCCGTCGCCGGCGGCGACTTCGATGCCGAACTCGCGGCCGCCGTGAGCCGGCGCGACGTGCTCGAGCTGGCCGATGCCTGGCACGCGCTCGAACGCCAGGGCCTGCTCGACTCGCGCGGCTTCATGCACGATCTCATCGGCGAAGCCGCCGAGCGACTGCTGCCGCGACCGATCGCGCGCGTGCTTCATGGCCGCGTCGCTGCCTGGCTCGCGCCTCGCAACGCCAGCGCTGCGCGGCTCGCCCACCACCTGCTCTGCAGCGGCGACGAGGCCGCGGCGGTGCCGCATCTCGCCGCCGCCGCCCGCCAGGCCTGGCATCTCGGCCGCAGCCGCGAGTCGCGCGACGCCTACCTGCAGGCCGCCGCGATCGAAGCGGGCCGCGGTCGCGCCACCGCTGCCTTCGACCTGCTGTACGAATGCGCCGAAGCGATCGCGACGCTCGGACCGAGGGAGGCCTTCGACG
>JAYTYH010000082.1:0-1796 GCA_043742485.1 Rhizobacter sp. | reverse complement strand
TTACCCCAGGTAAACCAGCGTTTGCAGCTCTCGACACCGTGCACGTCCACCCCTCACTGCGCCTTGATCGCCTCCACCTGCACCAGCAGCTTGATGTTGTCGCCCGCGCCGCCGCCTCCGAGGGCGAAGCCGAACTGGCTGCGCGAGATCGTCGTCTCGAAGTCGCCGCCGCAGATCTCGCGCTTGACCGTCTGGTTCTGGTAGCAGTTGAAGCGAACCGCCTGCATCGTCACCGGCAGGCTCTTGCCGAGCAGCGTCAGCGTGCCGGGCACCGTCTGCACCTTGTCGCCGTCGAGGGTGAAACCGTCGCTGACGAAGCGCGCGGTCGGGAAGGCGGCGACGTTGAAGCCGCGCTCGCCGCGCAAAGCGCCGTCGAACGCCGGCACGGTGGCGCCGGCCAGCGACGCCATCTCGAGCGTCACGTCGGCCTTGCCGGTGCGCGCGGCGCGGTCGACCGTGACGCTGCCTTCCTTGACCAGGAAGCGGCCGCGCAGGGTCGACGTGTTCAGGTGCAGCACCTCCCACGTCACCGAACTGTGGCCGGAGTCGACCATGTAGGTGCCGGGCTCGGCATGGACCCAGGTGCAGGCGGCGCACAGCGCCAGGGCGAGAGGGAAGCGGGTCATGCGGTGTCCTTCAACGAAAAAAGTGGGTGGTCGAAAAGGGAAGACGAGGGTGGGAGACAGGAAATCGGCGAAAGGATTCACCGCAGCCTGCACGGCGGCGAGCGGGGACGACCGCAGCGCAAACCCCGGTCACGGCGCGCCGAGCCCCGAGAACGCGAGGCTGAATTTCACCACCACGCCGTTGGCGACCAGCGACGTGTCGGTCCATTCGCCCTCGCCGATCTTGAAGTCGAGGCGCTTGATGGTGAACGAGCCGGTGGCGCGGGTGGCGCCGCCGGCCTGCGCCAGCGTCACCGGCACGACCAGGTCGCGGCTGTTGCCCTTGACGCTCAGCTTGCCGGCGACATCGAAGCGGTTCGGCCCCGCGGCCTTGAACGCGGTCGACTGGAACGTCGCTTGCGGAAACTTCACCGCGCCGAACCATGCCGGCCTGGGCAGCTCGGCATCGGTGTCGGCGATGCCGAACGACGCGCTGGCGGTGTCGATGGCGATCGACACATTGCCGGCTTCGGGCCGCTTCGGGTCGAAAGCGAGCTGGGCGTCGAACTTTTTGAACTTGCCTTCGACCGGCACGCCCATCTGCTTGGTCGTGAAGGCGATCTCGCTTTGCTGCGGGATCAGCTTCTGCTGCGCCAGCGCCGCCGGCGCGGCGGCGGCGAGCAGGGCGGCGGCGAGCGCGGTGCGAAGAAACGTCATCGGAGTCATCGAGGCCTCGGCGGGGGATGGTGGACGCGGATCAGCCGCCGCGGCCGAAGCGCATGCGCGCCAGCAGCCCGTCGCGGTCGATAAAATGGTGTTTCAGCGCGGCGGCCACATGCAGCGCGGCGACGGTGGCGAGCAGGTACGCCAGCCAGCCGTGCCAGGACTTGATCTGCGCGGCCAGCGCCTTGTCGACCGGCATGAAATCGGGCAGCGGCAGCACGCCGAAGACGACCACCGGGAAACCCACCGCCGAGGTGTAGGCCCAGCCGACCAGCGGCACGGCGAAGAACAGCACGTACATCAGCAGGTGCGTGGTGTGCGCCGCGCCACGCTGCCAGGCCGGCATCGGCAGGTCGGCCGGCGGGCGGTGCGTCAGCCGCCACGCCAGGCGCACGAACGACAGTGTGAAGATCACGGCACCGGCCCACTTGTGCCAGTTGTAGAGCCGCACGCGCTGCGGCGACAGCG
>JAYTYH010000081.1:0-5211 GCA_043742485.1 Rhizobacter sp. | reverse complement strand
ACGCCGAGCGCGTCGCGCGGCCTCATGGCGTCGACGGTGGCCACCCGCGGCACGGTCTTCCTGCGTTCGGCCCAGAGGATGACCAGGGCGCCGAGGATGAAGGTCGACGCGACCACCACCGGCGTGAACAGATGCGCCTTGATCGTCTTGCCGAACAGCAGGCCGAGAACGACCGCCGGGATGAAGGCGACGAGCACGTTGAGCGCGAAACGCTGCGCCTTCACGTCGCTGCCGATGCCGGCCAGCGTGGCGCGAAGGCGCTCGCGGTACACGATCATCACGGCGAAGATGGCGCCGGTCTGGATCGCGATCTCGAACACCTTGACCTTGTCGCCCGTGAAGCCGAGCAGCGAGCCGGCGAGGATGAGGTGGCCGGTGCTCGAGATCGGCAAGAACTCGGTGAGTCCTTCCACGATGCCCATGACAGCGGCCTTGACGAGAAGCACGAGATCCACGGTCGGACTCCAGTTCGGGCGAAGCCGGCGATGTTAACGAGGCGAAGCGGCGACGCGCCGGGTCAGCCCGGCCGCAGCGCGATGCTGACGCCGGCTGCCGTGACGCGGATGGCGTCCGGCACCCTGCCGGCCGCCTGCAGCCGCTCGATGTCGACCGGCCGCAGCACATAGACCGGCTGCTGTGCCAGCCAGCCTTCGGCCAGCGGCCGGCCGAGCCGCTCGACGGCGCGCCCGAGGCTGCGCGGCAGGCCCTCGAAGCGGACGAGCTCGACGCGGACCTCGCTCGGCCGGACGCTGTATTCGACCGGGTCGAAGACGAGCCCGCAACTCGCAAGGAGAACGCCTTTGAGCGGCCGCGCGAACAGCGCCTCGCCGCCGGTCACGGCGCACTCGATAGCGATCCGGTCGACCTCGGGCCGCATCGTCAGCAGCGGCGCGGCCATCGTGAAGTCGAGGCCGTCGGCGAGGAGGCGAGCGACAGGAAAGCGCTTGCCGAGCGATTCCTGCATGCGTGTCTGCGAGACGTCGATATGGTCGGGCGCGACCAACGACGCGCAGCCGGTTGCGGCCGCCACCGCCGCGGCGGCGAGCGGCGCCAGCACGACGCGGCGGCCAGCGAAGTCGAGGCTCATGGCGGCATTCTCGGCGCCATGCCGCCGCTTACACTACCGACCCGCCGAAGCCCACCGATCCTGCCGAACATTACCGCCGCGATGCTTGCCCTGCCCGACGTGGCCCTGCGCGCCGGCGCCTCGAAGCGATGAAACGCTGGGTCAAATGGACGGTGGCCGGGGTCGCAGCCGTGCTGCTGGTCGCCGCCGGTGGCCGCGCGATGCTGGCACGCAAGCACGCCGACGCCGCGCCGACGACCGCCAGGGCGCCGAGCGGGCTCGATCTCGCCAGCGCCGACGTCGTCGTCGCCCGCACCATCGAGCTGCCGCGCACGCTCGACATCTCCGGCGGCCTGAAGGCCGTCAACAGCGCACTGGTGCGCGCCAAGGTGGCCGCCGAGGTGAAGTCGCTGACGGTGCGCGAGGGCGACAGCGTGCGTGCCGGCCAGGTCATCGGCCTGCTCGACACTGCCGAGCTCGACCTCAAGTTGCGCCAGGCCGAGCAGACGGCGTCGTCGTCGAAGTCGCAGCTCGACATCGCGACGCGCGCGCTCGTCAACAACCGCGCCCTCGTCGACCAGGGCTTCATCTCGGCGACCGGCCTGGAGACCTCGATCTCCAACGAGGCCGGTGCCCGCGCCAGCTTCGAGGCCGCGAACACGACGGCGGCACTGGCGCGCAAGGGCCGGGCCGACGCCACGCTCGTTGCGCCGATCGGCGGCCTGGTCTCCCAGCGGCTGGTGCAGCCGGGCGAACGGGTTGCCGTCGATGCCAAGCTGATCGAGATCGTCGATCTCTCGCAGCTCGAGCTCGAGGCGGCGCTCACGCCCGACGACGTCGCCGGCCTGGAGATCGGTCGCAAGGCGACGCTGCAGGTCGACGGCCTGGCAACGCCGGTGATGGCCAGAGTGGCGCGCATCAACCCGAGCGCGCAGGCCGGCACGCGCTCGATCCTCGCCTATCTCGCCGTCGAGCCGCAGCCGGCCCTGCGCCAGGGCCTGTTCGTGCGCGGCAGCATCGAGCTCGACCGCAAACGGGCGCTCGCGATCCCGCTCTCCGCCGTGCGCACCGACCAGGCCCAGCCGTACGTGCTGCTCGTCAAGGCCGGCCAGGCGGTGGTGACGCCGGTCAAGCTCGGCGCCCGCGGCAGCGTCGCCGGCGACGCTTGGGTCGAGATCACGTCGGGCCTCGGCGAAGGCGCGGTCGTGCTCGCCGGCAGCACCGGCATCGTCCGCGACGGCACTCCGGTGCACCTGCCCGCCGGGGTGGCCGCGGCGAGCTCGGCAGCCTCGGCCGCGCGCTGAGGGCGACGCGCCATGTGGTTCACGCGCGTCTCGATCGGCAACCCCGTGCTGGCGACGATGGTCATGCTGGCGTTCGTGGTGCTCGGCCTCTTCAGCTACCAGCGCCTGGCCGTCGATCAGTTCCCGAACATCGACTTCCCGACCGTCGTGGTGGTCATGGACTATCCCGGCGCCTCGCCCGAGATCGTCGAGGCGGAGGTGACCAAGAAGGTCGAGGAGGCGGTCAACACCATCGCCGGCATCAGCACCCTCTATTCGCGCTCGTACGAAGGCACTTCGGTGGTGATCGTCGAGTTCAACCTTGACGTCGATGGCCGCAAGGCGGCCGAGGATGTGCGCGAGAAGGTGGCGCTGATCCGGCCGCTGCTGCGCGACGAGGTCAAGGAGCCGCGCATCTCCCGCTTCGATCCGCAGAGCGTGCCGATCTTCAACGTCGCGGTGCTTTCGGATGGCGGCAAGGGAGCGCCGGCGCAGAGCCCGCAGGAGCTGACGACGTGGGCGCGGCAGGTGCTGCAGAAGCGCCTCGAGAACGTGCGCGGCGTCGGCTCGGTGTCGCTGGTCGGCGGCCTCGAGCGCCAGATCAACGTCTACCTGAAGCCGGCCGCGCTCGAGGCGCTCGGCATCGGCGCCGATCAGGTCGTGGCCGCCGTGCGCAGCGAGAACCAGGAACTGCCGCTCGGCGCCATCCGCTCGAAGGACCAGGAGCGCGTGGTGCAGATCAATGCGCGCCTGAAGCGGCCGGAAGATTTCCGCGAGATCGTGGTCGCCCGGAAGAGCTTCGGCAGCAGCGGCAGCAGCGGCAGCAGCGCCGCCGTCGCTGGAGGATCCGGCTCCTCGGGCGCGCCGGTCAAGCTCTGGCAGGTCGCCGACATCGTCGACGGCCCGCAGGAGGTCGAGAGCCTGGCGCTCTACAACGGTCAGCGCACGGTGCTGCTCTCGGTGCAGAAGAGCCAGGGCGAGAACACCATCGAGGTGGTCGACGGCCTGCAGAAAGCGCTGGTCGAGGCGAAGGCGGTGACGCCGACGGGCATCCGGGTCGAGGTCAACCGCGACAACTCGCGCTCGATCCGCGTCTCGGTCGCGAACGTGAAGCGCACGCTCTTCGAAGGTGCGGCGCTGACGATCCTGATCGTCTTCCTGTTCCTGAATTCGTGGCGCTCGACGGTGATCACCGGCCTCACCCTGCCGATCGCCCTGATCGGCACCTTCCTGTTCATGTACATCTTCGGCTTCACGATCAACACCATCACCATGATGGCGCTCTCGCTCTGCGTGGGCCTGCTGATCGACGACGCGATCGTGGTGCGCGAGAACATCGTGCGCCACGTGCAGATGGGCAAGAGCGCGCACGAGGCGGCTCTGGCCGGCACCAACGAGATCGGCCTCGCCGTGCTCGCGACCACGCTCTCGATCGTCGCCGTGTTCCTGCCGATCGGCTTCATGGGCGGCATCGTCGGCAAGTTCTTTCACGAGTTCGGTCTCACGATCGTGGCCGCGGTGCTGATCTCGATGTTCGTGAGCTTCACGCTCGATCCGATGCTCTCGAGCATCTGGCACGACCCGCAGGCCGAGCGCGTGCACGAGCTGGCGCCGGGTCAGCGGCGCACGCTCTACGACCGCACGATCGGCCGCGTCACCGGTGTCTTCGACCGGCTCACGGTCTGGCTCTCGGGGCGCTACCAGGCCATCCTGCGCTGGGCTTTGGGCCACCGGCCGGCCACGCTCGGCATTGCCCTGGCCACTTTCGTCGGCGCCTTCTTCATCATCCCGATCCTCGGCGCCGAGTTCGTGCCGAAGGCCGACTTCTCCGAGACGCAGATCAACTACTACACGCCGGTCGGCTCCTCGCTCGAGGTCACCGAGATGCGCGCCAGGCAGGTCGACGCTGCGCTGCGCCAGATGCCGGAGGTGCGCTACACGGTGACGACGATCAACAGCGGCCAGGCCGCCGGCAAGATCTACGCGGCCACGTACATCCGCCTCGCCGATCGCAAGGACCGGGTGCGCAGCGTCACCGACATGGCCGTGCCGATGCGCGAGAAGCTGGCGCGCATCCCCGGCATCACGGTCACCAACATCGGCCAGACCGACCTCGGCGGCGGCAAGAGCCTGCAGTTCTCGATCCAGGGCACCGACCTCGGCGAGCTCGAGCGCATCTCGAAGATCGTGGTCGCCAAGCTGACCGCGATCCCCGGCCTGGTCGACCTCGACACCACGCTCAAGCCCGACAAGCCGACCGTCGCCATCGAGGTCCGGCGCGACGCCGCCTCCGACGCTGGCCTCAACGTCAACGTCCTCGCCAACACCCTGCGCACGCTGGTGGCCGGCACGCTGGTCGGCAACTGGCGCGCGCCCGACGGCGAGAACTACGACGTCAACGTCCGCCTTGCGCCCGAGAGCCGCACCGCGCTGGCCGACCTGCAGCGGCTGCCGATCAACGTCGCTCCGGCCGCCGACGGCTCGGCGCGCGTCGTCCGGCTCTCGCAGGTGGCCGACGTCACGCCGTCGACCGGGCCGAACCAGATCAACCGGCGCGACCTCAACCGCGAGATCAACATCGACGCCAACGCCTTCGGCCGCAGCTCGGGCGACGTCTCCACCGACATCAAAAAGGCGCTCGACGAGATCGCATGGCCGCCCGGCTACCGCTACTCGTTCGGCGGCTCGACCAAGAACATGACCGCGTCGTTCAACTACGCGCGCGGCGCCCTCGGCTTGGCGATCGTCTTCATCTACCGGATTCTGGCCAGCCAGTTCCGAAGCTTCCTGCAGCCGCTGGCGCTGATGAGCTCGCTGCCGCTCACCCTGATCGGCGTCGTCCTCACGCTGCTGCTGTTCGGC
>JAYTYH010000080.1:0-1508 GCA_043742485.1 Rhizobacter sp. | reverse complement strand
GGCGGCGGCGATGGTGGTCTCGCGCGTCGGCAAGGAAGCCGACGTCGGCAGCCAGATCACGGCGCAAGTGTTCTCGTCGCCGCGCTCGCTGGCGATCGTGGCCGGCATTCTCGGCGTGCTCGGCGCCATCCCCGGCATGCCGCATCTGGTGTTCCTGATCATCGCCTCGGCCCTCGGTTACGGCGCCTGGATGCTGCGCCAGCGCCAGCAGCTCGCGAAGGACGCACCGAAGCCCGCGCCGCCGCCGCCCGAGGCCAATGCCGAGGCGACCTGGGACGACCTGCTGCCGGTCGACACGCTCGGCCTCGAGGTCGGCTACCGGCTGATCGCGCTCGTCGACAAGGCCCGCCAGGGCGACCTGCTGGCACGCATCAAGGGCGTGCGCCGCAAGTTCGCACAAGACGTCGGTTTCCTGCCGCCGCCGGTGCACATCCGCGACAACCTCGAGCTCAAGCCGAGCTCGTACCGGCTCACCCTGCGCGGCGCCATCGTCGGCGAAGGCGAGGCCTATCCGGGCATGTGGCTGGCCATCAACCCGGGCGGCGCCGGCCACGGCGCCACACCGCTGATCGGCACCGCGACCACCGACCCCGCCTTCGGCCTGCCGGCGACGTGGATCGAGGAACGCGTGCGTGAACAGGCGCAGATGGCCGGCTTCACGGTGGTTGATTGCGCGACCGTCGTCGCCACCCACCTCTCACACTTGATGCAGGTGCACGCGGCCAAGCTGCTCGGCAGGGTCGAGACGCAACAGCTCGTCGAGCACGTTACCAAGCTGGCTCCGAAACTGATGGAAGACGTGATTCCCAAGATGGTCGGCATCGCCGCCTTGCAGAAGGTGCTCCAGCTCCTCCTCGAAGAAGGCGTGCACATCCGCGACATGCGCTCGATTGTCGAATGCCTGGCCGAGTCGGCCGCCACCGTCACCGACCCGGCCGAGCTGGCCCGCCGCATCCGCGTCCACCTGGCGCCTTCGATCGTGCAGCAGATCTACGGACCGACGAAGGAGCTCGAGGTCATCGCCCTCGAGCCCGAACTCGAGCGCATGGTCTCGCAGGCCCTCAACTCGCCGCACGGCGCCGCCCTCGACCCTGGCGTGGCCGACGTGCTGGCGCGCAGCGCCGCCGATCTCGCCAAGCGCCAGGAAGACCTGGGCCACCCGGCGTGCCTGCTGGTGCCCGACATGATCCGGGCGCCGATGGCGCGCCTGCTCAAGCGCGCCGCGCCGCGCCTGAAGGTGCTCTCGCACAGCGAAATTCCTGAAACGCATTCCATCCGCATCGGCTCGGTCATAGGGGCAGCAGCATGAACGTCAAGAGATTCACCGCCAAATCCTCGCGCGAGGCGCTTCGCCTCGTTCGCGAGGCCCTCGGCGCCGACGCCGTCGTGCTCTCGACCAAGCCGAGCGCCGGCGGGGTCGAGGTGCTGGCGATGGCGCCCGACAGCATCGGCCACCTCGAGGAGATGTCGACCTCGGCGCACGACACGACGGCGACGGCGACGACCGC
>JAYTYH010000079.1:0-6817 GCA_043742485.1 Rhizobacter sp. | reverse complement strand
GAACTCGCCCTTCGGGTGCTCGACCGCCGCATACGCTTCGCCTTCGGGCACCCGAAAGCCCTCGGTATAGAGCTTGAAGTGATGGATCAGGTCTTCCATGCCCGACTTCATGTCGACCCGCGACGGCGGCGCGACCTTGTGGTTAGCAGTGATGACCGGCCCCGGATTCGCGCGCAGCCAGGCGATGCACTGCTGGACGATGCGATTGGCCTGGCGCATCTCTTCGATGCGCACGAGATAGCGGTCGTAGGTGTCGCCGTTGACCCCGAGCGGGATGTCGAAGTCCATCTTGTCGTAGACGTCGTACGGCTGGTGCTTGCGCAGATCCCAGAGGATGCCCGAGCCGCGCAGCATCGGCCCGGTGAAACCGAGGTTCTTGGCGCGCTCCGGGGTGACCACGCCGATGCCCACGGTGCGCTGCTTCCAGATGCGGTTGTCGGTGAGCAGGGTCTCGTACTCGTCGACCTTTTCCGGGAAGCGCTTCGTGAAGTCGTCGATGAAGTCGAGCAGCGAGCCGTGACGGTTGTCGTTGCGCTCAGCAGTCGACTTGGCGCTGCGGATCTTGTTCTCGCGGTACTGCGGCATCGTGTCGGGCAGGTCGCGGTAGACGCCGCCCGGCCGGAAGAAGGCCGCGTGCATGCGCGCGCCCGAGGCCGCCTCGTACATGTCGAACAAGTCCTCGCGCTCGCGAAAGCAGTAGATGAAGATGTTCATCGCGCCGCAGTCGAGGCCGTGGGAGCCGAGCCACATCAGATGGTTCATGAGCCGCGTGATCTCGGCGAACATGACGCGGATGTACTGGGCGCGAATCGGCACGTCGACACCGAGCAGCTTCTCGATCGCCAGACAGTAGGCGTGCTCGTTGCACATCATCGACACATAGTCGAGCCGGTCCATGTAGGGCAGCGACTGGATGTAGGTGCGCGACTCGGCGAGCTTTTCGGTGGCACGATGCAGAAGGCCGATGTGCGGATCGGCACGCTGGATCACCTCGCCGTCGAGCTCCAGCACGAGACGAAGCACGCCGTGCGCCGCCGGGTGCTGAGGCCCGAAATTCAGTGTGTAGTTTTTGATGTCGGCCAAGGATGAGCGCCTAGTGCAGGCCACCGTAGTTGTCTTCTCGGATCACGCGTGGCGTGATCTCGCGGGGTTCGATGGTCACCGGCTGATAGATCACGCGCTTCTGCTCGGGGTCGTAGCGCATCTCGACCGTGCCCGTGACCGGAAAGTCCTTGCGGAACGGGTGACCGATGAAGCCGTAATCCGTGAGCAGGCGGCGCAGGTCGAGATGACCGTCGAAGATGACGCCGAACAGATCGAAGGCCTCGCGCTCGAACCAGTTCGCCGCGCTCCACATCTCGGTGAGCGAGGCGACCTGCGGAACGTCGTCGTTCGGGCAGAACACCTTCAGGCGCAGACGCCAGTTGTGGGTGAGCGAAAGCAGGTGCGTCACGACGCAGTAGCGCGGCCCTTCCCAGGCGACATCGCGGTAGCTGGAATAGTCGACGCCGCAGAGGTCGATGAGCTGCTCGAAGTGCAACTCGGGGTGATCCTTGAGCAGGCTCGCCGTCTCGAGGTAGTGGGCCGACGATACCGTCAGCGTCAGCTCGCCAAGCGCCAGATCTAGCTTCTTGACGCGTTCGCCGAGCACCGCGGTGATCGCGCCCTGCAGGGTCTCGAGTTTGCTCATGTCGTGGCCGTGCCGCTATCGCGCGATGGTGTTTTCGCGGCGGATCTTGGCCTGCAGCTGCATCACGCCATACAGCAACGCTTCCGCGGTCGGCGGGCAGCCGGGCACGTAGACATCAACCGGCACGATGCGATCGCAACCCCGCACCACCGAATAGCTGTAGTGGTAGTAGCCGCCACCGTTGGCGCACGAGCCCATGGAGATGACCCAGCGTGGCTCGGCCATCTGATCGTAGACCTTGCGCAGAGCGGGCGCCATCTTGTTGCAGAGCGTGCCCGCCACGATCATGAGGTCGCTCTGCCGCGGGCTCGGCCGAAACAACATGCCGAAGCGGTCCATGTCGTAGCGGGCCGCGCCGGCATGCATCATCTCGACGGCACAGCAAGCTAGGCCGAACGTCATCGGCCAGAGCGACCCGGTCTTCGACCAATTGATGACCGAGTCGAGGCTCGTCGTGACGAAGCCTTCCTTCAAAACGCCATCGAGACTCATGGTGAACTCGAGCTTTCCACTGACGCGGCTGCACTGCCCCCCGAGAAGGCGCGACCCGCATTGGGGCGGCCCGGCACCGTACCGACCTCGCTTCGACCATTCATTCCCAATCGAGCGCTCCCTTTTTCCATTCGTACACGAAACCCACGACAAGGATGCCAAGGAAAAGCATCATGGCCCAGAAGCCGGCTGGCCCGATCTCGCGCAATGACACTGCCCATGGGAAGAGAAACGCGATCTCGAGATCGAAGAGGATGAAGAGAATCGCGACGAGGTAATAGCGTACGTCGAACTTCATTCGTGCGTCTTCGAACGCCTCGAATCCACACTCGTACGGAGAGTTTTTCGCCTGATCGGGCTTGTGCGGGCCGAGCAGAAATCCTAGAAGCTGCGGCACGACACCGACCGCGATGCCGACGAGGATGAAGAGGATGACCGGAAGGTAAGGGTCGAGAGTCATGCAGCAGATGCGAGCGAGAAAAGAGCCGGTGGTGCCGACGGCGAGACTCGAACTCGCACAGCTTTCGCCACTACCCCCTCAAGATAGCGTGTCTACCAATTTCACCACGTCGGCGGCTCTCACCAGGTGCTCCGGCTGGCATGAGGATGAGCTCACCGGGCAACATAGAATTCTAACTGGAAACATCGCAGCGACAGGGTTGGGCGACGGTAGCGGAGACCTCGCACCGCGCCTCTATTTCTGTGGAATGGCTCCTGGCCCCGACGCATTCGCAGCCGGCGCAACCGGACTCGCCGAAGCGGCCTTCGCAGCCCCCGAGGCGCCGGATATGGCTCCAGGAAACAGGGGCGCGCCCGATGCTCCCGATGCCGGCGCCGAGGCGCCACCCACCGGTCGATCGAGAACGCTGCCTGCCGCCGCCGTCCGCGGTCGATCGTTGGCGCTGTATGCGAGCGCGAGAGTGCAGACGAAGAAGACCGCGGCACATACGGCCGTCGAGCGCGACAGGAAGTTCGCGCTCCCCGTGGCGCCGAACAGGCTTCCCGATGCACCACTGCCGAACGAGGCGCCCATGTCGGCACCCTTGCCGTGCTGGATCAGCACCAAGCCGATCATGACCAGCGCTGTGATGATCTGCAGCGCGAGCACGAGGTTCATGACGGTGTTCATCTTGGGCAGGACTTTCGTATTTCGTGGTGATCAGCGCGCAGCGCGACAGATGGCGACGAAGTCGGCCGCCTTCAACGACGCACCGCCGATGAGGCCGCCGTCGATGTCGGCCTGAGCGAAAAGCTCGGCGGCATTGTCGGCCTTGACGCTGCCGCCATAGAGGATCCTGATCGAGTCGCCGGAGGTCGAGGCGCTGCACAGCAAGGTGCGCAAACGCGCGTGCACGGCCTGGGCTTCTCGAGGCGACGCCGTCTTGCCGGTGCCGATGGCCCAGACCGGTTCGTAGGCGACGACGCAACGCTCGATTGCGGCGTTGACCTTGGAAATGACCGCGTCGAGCTGGCGGGTGACGACTGCATCGGTATCGCCGGCGTCGTGTTCGCTCGACGTCTCGCCGACACAGACGATCGGCACCAGTCCGCTTGCCATTGCCATCGCCGCTTTGTCGGCCACCAATGCATCGCTTTCGCCGTGCATCGATCGCCGCTCAGAATGGCCAACGATGACGTGCGTGCATCCGAATTCAGCCAGCATCGCCGCCGAGATCTCGCCGGTGTAGGCACCGGAGGAATGCGCTGAACAGTCCTGGCCACCCCACTGGATGCCGCTCCCACCGAGTGCCGCGGCTGTCTCGCCGAGATAGAGCGCGGGCACGCACACCGACACGTCGGCGCCTTCACGCCACTCCGCCTTCAGCGTGGCAAGCAGCGCCGCGTTGGTCGCTCGGCTGCCATTCATCTTCCAGTTGCCGACGACGAGCTTGCGCCTCGAGCCGGGCGCTACCACCTCAACACCAGCTTGCCGATGTGACGGTTCGATTCCATCAACGTATGCGCAGCACAGGCGTCGGCCGCAGCAAAGACCTGGTGGACGACGGGCTTGACGCGACCGGTCTCGAGCCAGGGCCAAACCGTGCGCAGCAACGACGCCGCGATCGCACTCTTGAACGCCACCGAACGCGGCCGCAGCGTCGATCCGGTGATCGTGAGGCGGCGTCGCAGCACGAGGCCGGCGTCGATGCGGGCGTCGACGCCACCCTGCACGGCGATGACCGCGATGCGGCCGTCTTCGGCGAGGCACTTCAGCTCGCGGGCGAGGTAGTCGCCTGCGATCATGTCGAGGACGACATCGGCGCCGCGGCCGCCGGTCAGCCGGAGCACCTCCGCGCCGAAGTCCTGCGTCTTGTAGTCGATGGCGTGATCGGCGCCCAACCCGCGACACGCCGCCGCTTTTTCGGCCGAACCGACCGTCACGATGACCGTCGCGCCCGCGGCCTTGGCGAGCTGGATGGCAGTGACGCCGATGCCGCTGCTGCCGCCTTGCACGAGCAGGGTTTCGCCAGCTCGGAGCTGAACTCGGTCGAACACATTCGACCAGACGGTAAAGAACGTCTCCGGCAGGCTGGCGGCTTCGACGTCGGTGAGCCCGGCCGGGGCAGGCAGGCACTGGCCTACCGGCGCCACGCAATATTCCGCGTAGCCGCCTCCGGAAACGAGCGCGCACACGCGGTCGCCGACCTGGAAGCCAGCGGCCTCGAGCGCGGCTTCGTCACCGCTTTCGATCTGCCCCGCAACTTCGAGACCGGGCAGATCGGAGGCGCCCTCAGGCACCGGATAAAGGCCCTTCCGCTGCAGTACGTCGGGACGGTTCACACCGGAGGCCGTAACCCGGATCAGCAGCTCACCAGCGCCGGCTACAGGCGTCGGCCGCTCGGTCAGCTTGAGCACTTCAGGGCCGCCAGGGGCCGTAATTTCGATCGCTTTCACGTCGGGCGCAGCGTTCTACTCTTGCGCAACAGGCTCGCGCGACGGCATGTCGCGGTCCAGCAAAGCCTTCATGGACAGCTTGACGCGTCCCTTCTCGTCGGTCTCGAGCACCTTGACGCGAACGATCTGGCCTTCCGAGAGGAAGTCGGTGACCTTCTCGACGCGCTGGTGCGCGATCTGGCTGATGTGCAGCAGGCCGTCCTTGCCAGGCATCAGGTTCACGAGCGCACCGAAATCGAGGATCTTGGTAATCGGACCTTCGTAGATCTTGCCGACCTCGACCTCCGCCGTGATCTGCTCGATGCGCTTCTTTGCGAACTCTGCCTTGTCGGCGTCGGTCGAGGCGATGGTGATCGTGCCGTCTTCGCCGATGTCGATCGTGCAACCGGTCTCTTCGGTCAGCGCGCGGATGGTCGAGCCGCCTTTGCCGATGATGTCGCGGATCTTCTCCGGGTTGATCTTCATCGTGTAAAGGCGCGGCGCGAACTGCGAGACCTCGGTGTTCGCGGTTCCCATCGCTTCGGTCATCTTGCCGAGGATGTGCAGGCGCGCTTCCTTGGCCTGCGCCAATGCCACCTGCATGATCTCCTTGGTGATGCCCTGGATCTTGATGTCCATCTGCAGGGCGGTCACGCCAGCGGTGGTGCCCGCGACCTTGAAGTCCATGTCGCCCAGATGATCTTCGTCACCCAGGATGTCGGTCAGTACGGCGAAGCGGTTGCCTTCCTTGATCAGGCCCATGGCGATGCCGGCGACGTGTGCCTTCAGCGGCACGCCGGCGTCCATCAGTGCCAGGCAACCGCCGCATACCGAAGCCATCGACGAAGAGCCGTTCGACTCGGTGATCTCCGAGACGACGCGCATCGAGTACGGGAATTCGCCGCGGTCGGGCAGGACGGCGACGAGTGCGCGCTTGGCGAGCCGGCCGTGACCGATCTCGCGTCGCTTGGGCGAGCCGACGCGGCCGGTTTCGCCGGTGGCGAACGGAGGCATGTTGTAGTGCAGCATGAAGTGCTCGCTGTACTCGCCGGCGAGCGCGTCGATGCGCTGCGAATCGCGGTCGGTACCGAGTGTGGCCACGACCAGCGCCTGCGTCTCGCCACGAGTGAACAGCGCCGAGCCGTGGGCACGCGGCAAGAGGCCGCTGCGGATCTCGATGGGGCGCACGGTGCGTGTGTCGCGACCGTCGATGCGGGGCTCTCCGGCCAGGATCTGGTTGCGAACGATCTTCGCTTCGATGTCGAACAAGACGTTGTCGAGCTTGACCTTGTCGACGGTCATGCCCTCGCCCTGCATCGCCGCCGTCGCGTGCGCCGTCACGGCGCGGGTGGCATGGGTACGCGCCTGCTTCGAGCGGATCTGATATGCGTCACGCAAGGGTTGCTCGGCAAGGCTGCCGACCTTGGCGATGAAGGCGTCGTCCTTGGCCGGAACTTGCCAGTCCCAAACGCTCTTGCCGGCATCACGCACCAGTTCGTTGATGGCCGCGATGGCGATGTTGCCTTGCTCATGACCGAAGACGATGCCGCCGAGCATGACTTCTTCGCTCAACTGCTTGGCTTCGGATTCAACCATCAACACGGCCGCTTCCGTGCCGGCGACGATTAGATCCATCTGCGTCTCGGCCATTTGCGCCTTGGTCGGATTCAGCACGTACTGACCGCCGATGTAGCCGACGCGCGCGGCCCCGATCGGACCGTTGAACGGAATGCCCGAGATCGCAAGCGCCGCGCTGGCGCC
>JAYTYH010000078.1:0-3272 GCA_043742485.1 Rhizobacter sp. | reverse complement strand
AGCACAGCGACCTGGCCGATGAAGACCGGCCACGCCAGCGGCGCGATGCGGCGCGCGCTGTCGCGAAGGCCGAGCCGCGTCATGCGGCCCGGGCGTCGTCGGCTGGGCCGGCTGGTGAAGCTGCGACGGCGCCGTCGCGGGCGCGTTCGGCGTAGCGGTTGAAGCGCCATGCCGTGCCTTCGCGCGTGATGCGTCGCCAAGTCGTGCGCTTCTCGGCCGGCGTCATCGCGGTCCACTCCTGAACCTCGAGGAAGGTGCGGCCGCAGCCCTTGCAGACGGTGTCGCCCTGGCTCGTCGAGCAGATGGCGATGCATGGCGCGTCGGGCGTCGTGCTGTACCAACCGAGCCAGGCGTCGAGGGCGGCGGCCGGCATCGACACGTCGTCGCACTCGCTCTCGTGGTAGTAGACGAGCAGGGCGTAGACCTCGGCCAGCGCCAGCACTTCACGGCACGCGGTGATGCCGTCGACCGACGGCTTGGCGTCACGCCACCAGTTGATGGCCGATTCGATGTCGGTGATGTGAATGGCGGCCAAGACGTGTCGCGGAAGAGCGAGCCAACGATGGTAGCGCCCGGTCTGGGATTGGCGCCTCTGCAAAGCCCCGGCGACCGCCGGGGCAGCGCTTCAGCGCGGCGCGCTGGCGCTCGGCGTCACGGGCACGATCACCGCAGGGCCGACGGTGGTTGTCGTGGTCTCGCGCAGCACGCCGCCGCCAGCAACGCTGCCGGAGGTCGTCGTCTTTTGGCCGGGCGTGGTCGAGCCTTCAATGCGTGCCAGGCAGTCGGTCTTGTCCTTGCCGGTCAGGACGTCGCAGCGGTCGACGGCGTTCTGCCGCGCCGAGCCTGTGTTGTCGAGGCTGTTGCGCTTGCGCTCGGCCATGGCCGCGCCTGCTTCTTTGAGGCAGGTGGCGCGGTCCTCGGCGGTGCGGCCGGCATCGCAATCGGCGCGCTCTTTGGCGTAGGTCGATCTCGCTGCCGAAGCAGCGTCGGCCGCGAACGAGGGCGAGGCGGTAGCCAAGGCAAGGAGGGCGGCGGCGGCGAAGCTGAAAAGGGAACGGCAAGGCAGATTCATGGCGGTCTCCGAAGCGAGACGAGACGGTATTCGCGACCGGGTCCAGCCTCCGTAGGACGGCGCCGCAGCTGCGCGTTGGAGAGTGTCGCGTGCAGGCCCTGGGCCGCCGCGGGTTCGCCGGGTCAGCCCGGATCGAACCAGATGCCGATGCAGAGCGCGACGCCGACCAGCCAGAGCAGCCACGTCTGCCAGACCGCGTACGGGTACAGCATGAGGGCGACGCCGAGCCACTTGGTGCGCGGCTGCTGCCGCCGTTTACCGTAGTAGTACGCACCGATGCCGGCACAGCCGAAAACGATGAGGCCGAGAATGTAGGCCGGGCTCGGCCACGTGAGGCCGAGTGCCTTGGCCATCTCCAGTCCGTCCTGCATGCGCACCTCGTTTCCATGACCGCGTCGACCACCGCACCTTACCGCCGATCGCCTCGCGGGTTCTCGCTGCTCGAGCTGATGGTGGTGCTGGCGATCGTCGTCATCCTCGCCCTGATCGCCTTGCCCGGCATGCCCGACAAGTTCGTGCGCGACCAGATCGTCGACGCCGTCAAGCTGGCGGAAATCGCCAAAGCGCCGGTCGCGTTGTCGTGGGCGCTGACGGCAAAGCTGCCGGTCGACAACGCCGCCGCCGGCCTGCCGTCGCCCGACCGCATCGTCAACAATTACATCAGCTCGGTGGCGGTGGAATCAGGCGCGATCCAGGTCACGTTCGGCAACCACGCCAACGCCAACATCCGCGGCAAGACGCTGACGCTGCGGCCGGGTGTGGTCGACGATGCGCAGGTCGTGCCGGTGGCCTGGGTCTGCGGCAACGCCGAGCCGCCGAACCGGATGTCGGTCAAGGGCCTCAACAAGACCACCGTGCCGCTGAAGTTCCTGCCGATCAACTGCCGCGGCGGCGAGCGGGCGACTCCGGTGGGCTGATCGGACCTGATTCGTCGCCATGAACCGCCCGCTTCTCGTGCCTGCCTCGTTCGCTCTCGACCACCAGCGCCTGCGCACGGCCGGCAAGGACGTGCTCTCGCTGGCGCTCATCGAGGCCCGCAACCAGACGCTGCGCTGGGCCGCCGCGATCGAAGCGGCGCCGGGCGGCGACTGGCTGCGCCTGCCGGCGGGGCTGCCCGAGGCGATCGCTGCCGAGCTCGATCCGCCGCTCTGGACCTTCGGCCACATCGGCTGGTTCCAGGAGCGCTGGATCGCACGCAACGTGCAGCGCAGTCGCGGTGAGAACGCTGATCCGCAGGCGCCGCGGCTGGCATCGATCCTGGCCAGCGCCGACGCTTGGTACGACCGCGACGTCGTGGCCCGCGGCGAGCGCGCCCTGGTCGCTGTCGAAGGTCCCGACCTGCAGTCGACGCGGCAGTTTCTGGTCGACACGCTGGAGACCGCGCTGGAGCTTCTCGACGGCACGAACGACGAAGACGACGAGGCGCTGTACTTTCATCGCCTCGCCCTGTTCCACGAGGAGATGCAGCTCGAGACGCTGGCCGTGGCGGCGCAGTCGCTCGGCTTCGATAGCGGCCTGGTGCCACGCGTCGTGACCGCGGCTGCGCGGCCGCCGCTGTTTTTCGCGGCGACCCGGTGGTTGCTCGGCGCCAGCGGCCCGGGCTTTCGGTTCGACGACCAACGCGAGCCGCATCCTGTCGACGTTCCCGAGTTCGAGATCGATGCCCAGGCCGTGACGTGGGCGCAATACGGCGAGTTCGTGGAAGACGGCGGCTACGACGACCCGCGCCACTGGACCGAGACCGGCCGGGCCTGGCTCACCCGCGAGGGCCGGCGCACACCGCGCCATGTCGACCAGCTCCGGCACGGCGTGCTGCAAAGGCGCTTCGGTGCTCTGGCACGGGTGCCGCAAACGCTGCCGGCGGTGCACGTGAGCTGCCACGAAGCCGAAGCCTGGTGCCGATGGTCGGGTCGACGCTTGCCAACCGAAGTGGAATGGGAGGCCGCGGCGCATCAAGGCGCGACGCGAGGCTTCCGCTGGGGTGATGTCTGGGAGTGGACGGCAGGCACGCTGCGTCCGTATCCCGGCTTCGTGGCCGGGCCGTGGCGGGCCTATTCGCAGCCGGCCTTCGGCAGCCACCGCGTCCTGCGCGGTGCGTCGAGAGCGACGCGAGCGGCCGTTCGCAGTGCCCGCTTCAGGAGTTTCGCGCTGCCCGAGATGGACGACGGCTTCTTCGGCTTTCGCAGCTGCGCCGCCTGAA
>JAYTYH010000077.1:0-2271 GCA_043742485.1 Rhizobacter sp. | reverse complement strand
ACGAAGTCGTCGACGCCGTAGGCCGGCGCCGCGTGCACGATGCCGGTGCCCTCGTCGGCGGTGGCGTAATCGGCGGCCAGCAGCCGGCTCAGCCGGTCGTACCCGGGATCGACGGCGGCCAGCGGGTGGTGGAATTCCAGCCCGGCCAGCGCTTGGCCCTTCACCGTGGCGAGCACGCTGCCGGCCAGTCCGTAGCGCGCCAGACAGCGCTCGACCAGTGCCGCAGCCAGGATCAGCAAGCCGCGGTCGGTGTCGACCAAAGCGTAGTCGAGGGCCGGGTTCAGGTTCAGCGCCTGGTTGGCGGGCAGTGTCCAGGCGGTGGTGGTCCAGATCACCGCGTAGACCGGCTTGTAGGCCGACACGGCAAGGCTGGTCAGCGGCGAAGGGTGCGCCTCGTCGTCAACCGCCGGCACCTCGGCCGCGCGCGCCGGCGATTGCGTCGCGGCAAGCGGGAACAGGGCATCTTCGGCGGCGGTTTCCTCGCCGGCCGGCAACGTGTCGGCCGACAGCCGGGACGGCCGCGCCGGCTCGGCAAAGGCCGCGACCGGCGCGGCAGCGGGCAGAAGGGCAATATGCTCCGGCTCGACCCCGAAGGCGTCGAGCACCGCATCGGGCTGCGCGCTCAGGAACGCCACGTCGATCGCCTGCGACGTCTTGTCGGCGTATTCGATCTCGAACTCGGCCAGCGACGAGCCGCAATCGAAACACCAGTAGACGGGCTTCAGGCCGCGGTAGACAAAGCCGCGCTGCATCACCCGCTTGAGCGCACGGATCTCGCCCGCCTCGTTGCCGAAATCCATCGTGCGGTACGGCTGCGCCCAGTCGCCGAGCACGCCGAGACGCTTGAAGTCGGCGCGCTGCTGCTCGATCTGCGCGGACGCGTGAGCGCGGCTTTTGGCCTGCACCTCGGCGCGCGGCAGACGCCGTCCGAAGGTTTTCTCGATCTGGTTTTCGATCGGCAGGCCGTGGCAGTCCCAGCCCGGCACATAGACGGCGTCGAAGCCGGCCAGCTGGCGCGACTTGACGACCATGTCCTTCAGGATCTTGTTAACCGCATGGCCGATGTGAATCTTGTTGTTGGCATACGGCGGGCCGTCGTGCAGCACGAATTTCGGCGCGCCGTGGCGGGCATCGCGCAGTCGCTGGTAGATGCCGCCTTCGTCCCAGGCCGCCACCCAGCCGGGCTCGCGCCGGGCCAGATCGCCGCGCATCGGAAACGGCGTGTCGGGCAGGTTCAGCGTCGCGCGGTGGTCGACGCGCGACGGGACGGACTCGACAGCGTCGGCCGTGGCTGCGGGAAGTGCGGACGCGGTGGGCTGGTCGTCGGCCATGGGAAAAAATCCTTGCTGGCGCCGCTTCGATGACGAAGCGGCGGCAGCGTGTCGGGCGTATCGCGTGAAGGGGGGCGGATGAAGACGGGAACCGACGGTGAGCCGGTCGCAGCCGTCAAGGCACCGGAGCGAGACGCCGCCGGCGCGGGTGCACGAGCAGTCAAATTCGGTCGCGCGCCGTCTGGCGGCCCACCGCCGCATGGGGCGCGGCACAGGCGCCGTCGTCCCCGCGAGCGGCCTGCGCCGCGAAGAACTCGCGCGCCGCGGCGGCGTCGCGGTCGATCGCCGCGGTGAGCGCGTCGAGCGTGTCGTAGCGGGCTTCGTCGCGTAGCTTGGCAAGCAGTTCCACGCGGGCGAGTCTACCGTAGCCCCCCTCGGCGCCCAGGCTGTCGGGCCAGTCGAAACAATGCACTTCGAGCAGCACGCGGCCGGCGTCGTCGACCGTCGGGCGCACGCCGAGGCTGGCCACGCCGTCGAGCGGCTGCTCGGCCAGACCGTGCGTGCGGACCACGAAAATGCCCGTTGCCGCCGGGTTGGCATGGCCGAAGTGCAGATTCAGCGTGCGAAAACCGTCGCCGGCGCCGCTTCGACTGGCGCCGAGCTCGCGGCCGAGCTTGCGGCCGTGAACGACATGGCCACTGACAGCGTAGTTGCGGCCGAGCAGCCGCGCCGTCTGGGCCATGTCGCCGGCGGCGAGCGCGGCACGCACCGCCGAGCTGGAGACGCGCAGGCCGTGCACCTCGTAGCTGTTCATGCGCGCCACGTCGAAGCCGCACACCTCGCCGGCGGCGTCGAGCGCGGCGTAGTCGCCGGCGCGCCGCGCGCCGTAGCGGAAGTCGTCGCCGACCAGCACGTAGCGCGCATTCAGGCCGGCCTGCAGCACCTCGTCGACGTAGGCTTGCGGCGTCAGCGAGGCCAAGGCGCGGTCGAAGCGCAGCAC
>JAYTYH010000076.1:0-1873 GCA_043742485.1 Rhizobacter sp. | reverse complement strand
CTGGAGAACATGAAGGCCAGCGCCGCGATGTACCTGGGCATGCAGTTGCTGCTGCCGGGCGAATGGGCGCCGTCGCACCGGCACACGCCGAACGCGGTGCGCATGATCGTGGAGGGCGAGGGTGCGTACACCACCGTGGACGGCGAGAAGTGCGCCATGAGCCGCGGCGACCTGATCCTCACCCCCACGGGCCTGTGGCACGAGCACGGCCACGACGGCACCGAGCCGGTCGTGTGGCTCGACGTGCTGGACCTGCCGCTCGTGTACTACATGGAGGCCTCGTACCACGTCGACGGCCCGCGCCAGACGGTGCAGCCGGGCCGCGGCGACACTGCGTATGCGTGTGGCGGCGTCGTGCCGACCACCGTCTTCCAGCGCTCGGCCAAGGTCTATCCGATGCTGCGCTACCCGTGGGTGCAGGTGCGTGCCGCGCTCGTCGCGCTGGCGGCCGAGCAGCCGGGGCTGGGCGCGGTGCAGGTCACCTACGTCAACCCCGAGACCGGCGGCGACGCGCAGAACATTCTCGGTTTCTATGCGCTGATGCTGCGCCCGGGCCAGACACTGGCGCTGCCGGTGCGCTCGCCGGCGATCGTGTTCCACCTGATCGAGGGCGGCGTGAATGTGCATGTCGAAGACGAGGCCGACGGTCAGACATTCGCACTCGCCGAAGCCGATACCTGCTGCGCGCCAGGCTACACGGCGGTGACGCTGTCGAACCCGTCGGCGAGTGCGCCCGCCTTCCTGTTCATCGCTGACGAGACGCCGCTGCACAAAAAGCTCGGCGTGTTCGAGAATCGCGGCTAACTTTGTACCAGCCATGCCGTTCGGCTATACCAGCTAGCGCCTCTCGTGGCTTGGCGCCTGCCTAGGATGAATCGAGAATGCGGCAGCCCGATGAGGCAAGCCGCGTACCAGACTCGATACCCCGCCGGCACAATTCCATATTTGCCCACTCGAACGGAGACCCCATGATGAGCCTAAAGAAAATATTGATTGGCTTGGCCGCGGCAACCACTCTTGCCACCACCGCCTGGGCCGCCGACCCGGTCAAGATCGGCCTCGTGTTGCCGATGTCCGGGCCGTTCGCGGCCTATGGCAAGCAGATCGAGCACGGTGTGAGGCTGTACCTCGCCACCAACGGCGACACCTTCGGCGGGCGCAAGGTCGAGCTGATCGTCAAGGACGACAGCCCGGGCACGTCGGGCGACGTGAGCAAGCGGCTGGCGCAGGAGCTGGTGATCAAGGACAAGGTCGACATCCTCGCTGGTTTCGGGCTGACGCCGTCGGCCTTCGCCGTAGCGCCGCTGGCCACCGAGGCGAAGAAGCCGATGGTGGTGATGAACGCGGCGACTTCGGCGATCACGACCAAGTCGCCCTACATCGTTCGCACCTCGATGACGCTGCCGCAGAACACCGCACCGATCGCGACGTGGGCGGCAAAGAACAAGATCAAGAACGTCTTCACGCTGGTGGCCGACTACGGCCCCGGCCAGGACGCCGAGGCCCAGTTCAAGAAGACCTTCACCGCCGCCGGCGGCAACATCGTCGGCGAAGTCCGCGTGCCGGTGAAGAACCCCGACTTCGCGCCCTACCTGCAGAAGATCAAGGACACCAAGCCCGATGCCGTGTTCCTGTTCCTGCCGCCCGGCGCTGAGACCATCGCCTTCATGAAGGGCTTCACCGAGCGCGGCCTTCCCGCCGCCGGCATCCAGTTGATCGCCACGGGCGACCTGTCCGACGAGGACATTCTCGACGCGATCGGCGATTCGGCGCTCGGCCTGGTCACATCGTTCCACTACGCCGAGGCGCACAAGTCGCCCGAGAACAAGGCCTTCACCGAGGCCTTCTACAAGGCCAACCCGAAGGATCGCCC
>JAYTYH010000075.1:0-2184 GCA_043742485.1 Rhizobacter sp. | reverse complement strand
CGCCGGTTCCGGCGCGGTCGACGGCGATCGCCGGGGCCGGCCCGACGCGAAGGGTTTCGATGGTAGCCGTCATGAAGTCTCCAATCGCGCCCCGGTCGGCACATGCTCGGCGGTGCGCTGCACCCGGGCACGCAGCCAGCTGATGCGGCCGGAGGCCTGGAACGCGAACGCCCGCAGCCATTGCGGCCAGAGCGTGGTTGCGGAATAGCGCCGCGACCAGCGCTGGGTGTGCTCGGTGAGCGGCCGTTCACGCGCCTCCCAGCGGTGCAGCGCAGCTTCGATATCGCTCGCCTCCGCGACTTCGATCGCGAGCGAGAGCGCGTTCATCATCGCGCAGCCTCCGCCCTGGCCGAGATTGGGCGGCATCGCATGGGCGGCGTCGCCGACGACGGCGGCGCGGCCGGCTGACCAGCGGTCGAGCTTGAGCACCTGAAAGCGCACCCATTTCACGCGCTCCCAGTCGGCCTCGGCGCGCATGCGCGCGAACTCGGGGGCGAGATGCGGGAATGCTGCCGACCATGAAGCGACGTGGATGGGCACCTCGCAGCCGGTCGCATCGCTCTGGAGGCAGCTCATCGCGACGTAGACTTGATCGGGCGCGCAGGCGTTCCAGATCACCCGGCGGGTTCCCGACCAGTACTCGATCGCGACCGCGCCGCGCGCCGGATCGGCCAGCGGCTCCTCAGGCGGGAGCGGCACCACGAAGCGCATCGCGCCATCGGCAAGCCAGGTTCGATCGGCGACCAGGCCGAGCCCCTCGCGGACGCGCGAATTCACGCCATCGGCGCCGACCACGAGATCGGCTTCGAGGCGCCGCCCGCCCTCCAGCAGCAGCGCGCCGGCGGCGTCGGCGCCGGCCACCTGCGAGCCGACGACGATCTCGACGCCGAGGCGCCGTGCCTCCTCGGCCAGCACCTGCACGAGATGCTGGCGCGAGATGCGATAGGTGAGCTTGGCTGGCGTGCTTGCGTTGAGCGCACCGTGCGCGTCGCGGGTCTCGAGATGCGACACGCGCAGCGAGCCGGCGCGCACCGCCTCGAACACGCCGAGCGCCTGGAGCACGAGGATGCCGTTGCGGTGCACGGCGATGCCGAAGCCTTCGGACCGCAGCAGCGGCGTTTTCTCGTGCACGCGAACGCTCCAGCCGCGGCGGGCCAGCGCGATCGCGCACACCAGCCCGGCGAAGCCGGCGCCTGCAATCTCGGCGTGGCGGGGCATCCTGAGGACTAGCCCTTGTAGCCGTTCACTTCGTCGCGAAAGGACTTGACCACCGCCGGCCCATCGATGCCGGCGGCCTTGGCCTTGGCGAGCCATGCCGACTCGACGAAGTCGAAGCCCTTGGCAATCTCGGCGCGGAACGCCGGCGACGCCTCCTCGACCTGGATGCGGCCGGCGGTGCGCGCCTGGAACGACTTCTCGTCCTCGTCGACGAACACCCGGCCTGCGGTTCGCGCATAGGCCTCGCCCGAGAGCCCCATGATCGCGGCACGGTCCGCGGCCGAGATCGCGTTCCACTTCTCCGCGTTCGCCACGACGAAGAAGGTGCCGTACAGCGTGGCCCCCGGGATGCGGGTCTGGTGCTTGATCAGGTCTTCGGCGCGCCAGCCGGCGATGGAGGTGTTGGTCGCCATGACGGCGTCGACCACGCCCTTGCTGATGGCGTCGTAGTACTCCGTCACCGCCTTCAGCACCGGCACCGCGCCCATGTTGGTCGCCCACTGCGAGCCGGTGGTGTTCGGCACGAGGATCTTCCGCCCCTTCAGGTCGGCGGCGCTGCGCAGCGGCTTCTCGCGCGAGAACAGGTGCATCGAGCCCGAAGTGTGGAGCGCCAGCACGTGGGCACCCTCATGCTCGTTCAGTTTCGCGAGGTACTTTTCGTTGGTTCGCCAGAGCGCAACCGACATCGCCTCGGGCGTGGTCGGCTGCACGAACGGAATCTCGGTGATCTGCGTCAGCGGAAAGCGCCCGGGGATCACACCGTGGTTGCCGGCGGCGATGTCGGCAATGCCATTCTTCGCGATCTCGACGGCACGCGTCATGGGTCCCAGCGGCGCGGTGGTGAACTCGATCTTGACGCGCCCTGCAGTTGCCTTCTCGATGTTCGCCGCCCACGGCTCGAGGATCCGCCGGTGATAGAAGTGGGTCTTGGGCGTGAACAGGTTGAAGCGCAGCACCTGCGCCTCC
>JAYTYH010000074.1:0-1630 GCA_043742485.1 Rhizobacter sp. | reverse complement strand
GTCGAATTGCGGTTTGGTGCCGGTGCCGTAGACCTTCAGGGCGCCGCCCTCGCCCACGGCGTTGGGGCGGATGAAGATCCAGTTCTGCCATGCCGTGAGCGGCCGAAGATGCGCGTCTCCATGGTCTCTTTGCCGGCGAAGCGCAGGTTCGCCTCCATGCCGGTGAGTGCGTCGGGCGACATGCTGGCGCGCTCTTCGACGGCGATGCGCACTTCGTCGGCCCAGTCGATGTCGTCGGGCGCGGCGGTGACGAGGCCGAGCGTCAGCGCCTGATCGGCGTCCAGCATCTGGCCGATGGCGGCCTGTGCGGCGCCGATCTCGCCGGCATCACCATAGAAGCGGCGCTGCAGGCGGGTCTCGTGGCTCACCATCGGGAACGCGCCGAAGTTCATCGGCGACAGCGCGATCTTCGGCGCGGCATCCGCATCGTCGGGCAGCGCGAGCATGTAGCTGCGGTCGGCGGCGAGCGCGATTTCGAGGAATGTGCCGGCGAAGCACGAGCCGCGCTCGATCAGCGCGAACAGCGAGCGCGACGACACGTCGAGCCGCGCCAGCGTGCGGCGCAGCAGGCCGGTGGTCTCGCGCACGAACCAGTGCGTGGCGTGGGCCTGCAGCGTGGCATCCATCGCCAGCACGTCTTCGACGCGGCCTTCGGTCTTCAGCAGCCAGGTGCCGATGTCGAGCTCGTTGGTGCGCAGGTGCAGGATCGCGTCTTCCAGTTCGCGCGCGAGCTGCAACGGGTACCAGTCCGAGCCGGCGGCTTCGATGCCGGCCACGTCGGTGGGCTGCGCGCCGACGGGCGCCCTCACCGTCAGCGTGGCGTGGCGGCCGGCGCGGTCGATCACCACGGTCACGTGGCCATAGGTCAGCGCGTCGGCGGCGAGCGTCTTGTTCAGCGGCGTCAGCGCCACGCCTTTGGCAGTTGCCGGGCGGTCGCTCAGCGCGGCGAGTTCGAGCGCGCGCTCCTGCACCCGCTGCGCGAAGCCCTGGGTCTTCACCACCTCGTCGACGAGCCGCCAGTCCTTCGCCTTCTTGCCGCGGATGCCTTCGCTGGTGGTGCAGAAGATGTCGGCGTGGTCGTGGCGCACATGGCGCTTGTCGGTGAGGCGCGTGAGGCCGCCGGTGCCAGGCAGCACACCAAGCAGCGGCACCTCGGGCAGGCTCACCGAAGACGAGCGGTCGTCGACCAGGATGATCTCGTCACAGGCGGCGGCCAGCTCGTAGCCGCCGCCGGCACACGCGCCGTTGACGGCGGCCAGGAACTTGAGGCCGCTCGAGCGGCTCGAGTCCTCCAGGCCGTTACGGGTTTCGTTGGTGAACTTGCAGAAATTCACCTTCCAGCCGTGGGTGGAGACACCGAGCATGTAGATGTTCGCGCCGGAGCAGAAGATCTTGTCCTTCTTGCTCGTGATCACCACCGTGCGCACCTCGGGATGCTCGAAACGGATGCGCTGGATCGCATCGTTGAGCTCGATGTCGACGCCAAGGTCGTACGAGTTGAGCTTGAGCTTGTAGGTCGGGAAAAGCCCCTTGTCCTCCTGGATGTCGAGTGTGAGCGTCGCCACCGGGGCGTCGATCGAGAGTTTCCAGTGGTTGTATTTCTCCGGGCTGGTGTCGAATGTGATCATGG
>JAYTYH010000073.1:0-8359 GCA_043742485.1 Rhizobacter sp. | reverse complement strand
GGCGTTACTGGCCGAGCGAGCCGTACTCGCTTTGCGCGTAGTCGAGCGCTGCTTCGCGCGAGTCGAACAGCTGGTCGCCCAGGCTTTTCGCGGGCCGGTCGCCGCGGGCGTCGCCACCACTCAGCAGAACGCCGGCCTTCCAGCCGCTGTCGCCCCAGGACTCGGCGATGGGTGTGACCTCGTATTTCCCGGTGGCTTCACGCATGGCTCGAGCTTTCGCCAGTGCCCTGGAACTGGCAAGACGCGATTGCGAACTCGACCGGGATCATTTCTTCGGTGATGCGATTGATCTGGTTGCTGTCCCAGACCGGCTCGGCGTAGGCCGCATCGAGCTCGTTGCGCAACACCCGATAGCGTCCGTTCAACTCGTCCAGTTTCATCGTGTCCTCGTCGTGGGGGGGCCTGAATGCGGCGCCGCAACATTCAGTGTGCCGAGAGCCTCTGCACGGCACTGTCGGACGACGCCCCGTTCGCGACCGGGGGACAGCGCGTGCCGGCGAAAGCCGGCTCAACCTGATGCCGCAGGCTGGCGGTGCGCGACGCACCGAGGCAAGGCGTCCGGACCGCGCCCCGGGTCGGTCAGGAGTGGCCGACGATGGCGTGCGGCACGTACGGCGCCTCGATCTCGGCGATGTCTTGCGGCGACAGCTCGATGGCGAGCGCGGCGACGGCGTCGTCGAGCTGGCCCAGCTTGGTGGCGCCGACGATCGGCGCCGTGATGCCCGGCTGGGCCAGCACCCACGCCAGCGCCGCCTGCGCCCGCGGCACGCCCAACCGCTCGGCGACCGCGGCGACGGCTTCGATCACCTTGCGGTCGGGGTCGGCCGTGTTGGCGTAGAGCGAGCGGCCGAAGTCGTCCTTCTCGGCGCGGGCGCTGCTCTCGTCCCAGTCGCGCGTCAGCCGGCCACGCGCCAGCGGGCTCCACGGAATCACGCCGATGCCTTCGGCGCGGCAAAGCGGCAGCATCTCGCGCTCCTCCTCGCGGTAGAGCGCGTTCACATAGTTCTGCATCGAGACAAAGCGGGCCCAGCCGTGGGCATCGCTCACGGCGAGAGCCTTCGCGAACTGCCACGCGAACATCGACGAGGCACCGATGTAGCGCGCCTTGCCGGCACGGACGACGTCGTTCAGCGCCTCCAGCGTTTCCTCGATCGGCGTGGCGCCGTCCCAGCGATGAATCTGATAGAGGTCGACGTAGTCGGTGCCGAGCCGGCGCAGGCTGGCGTCGATCTCCTGCAGGATGGCCTTCCTCGACAGGCCGGCGCCGTTCGGGCCGGGCCGCATGCGGCCATGAACCTTGGTCGCGATCACGACCTCTTCGCGCGGCACGTAGGCGAGCAGCGCCTGGCCGACGATCTCCTCGCTCGAGCCGGCCGAATAGACGTTGGCGGTGTCGAAGAAGTTGATGCCGAGGTCGAGCGCCTTCTTGACGAAGGGCCGGCTCTCGGCTTCGGGCAAGGTCCAGCCGTGGTTGCCGCGCCCGGGCTCGCCGTAGCTCATGCAGCCGAGACAGATGCGGGAGACGACGAGGCCAGTGGAGCCGAGGCGGACGTGATGCATGGGGCGTGTTCTCGAGCAGCGCAGCCGCAATTCGGCAGGCAGAGTTTTCGGGCCGTTCCATCATAGGCACGCGAAGCGCTTCGAATGCAGTGCGCGATCCGGTTTCGAACACGAGCAGCGCCTGGGCAGCTTGGGTTCCGTTCAGCGGTGCCGGCTCATGGGCCGGCGGGCTCGCTGGCGACGCGGTGCTTAAGCTGCGCCGGATGAACACCAACGACATCGCCCTCAGAACAGGCTGGCGCCGATGTTGATGAGCAGCGCCAGCACCGTCGTGTTGAACAGGTACGACAGGATGCAGTGCAGCGAGCCGATCCGTCGCATCGGCTTCGACATGAACGAGACGTCGGCTGTCTGGCCCGAGGTGCCGATGATGGCGGCGAAGTAGAAGAAATCGCCGTAGTCGGGCGGGTCGGCGTCGGGGAACTGCAGCCCGCCCGGCCGGCCGTGGCACACCGCGGCGTAGTAGTCGTGGGCGTAGTGCAGCGCGAACATGATCTGGATGAAGGCCCATGACGTCAGCACCGTGACGCCGGCGAGCGCGACGTGCAGGCTCTTGGTGACGCCGTGCATGTCCTTGACGACCGCGAGCTCGCCGGCGATGGCGACCAGGCTGGCGACCGCGGCCACGACGACGAGCACCAGAATCACGAGCTGGCCGTCGTCCTGCAGCTGGGCGCGGTGGCGCATGTGATGCGTCGACGAGCGCACCATCATGACGGCGGCGAGCAGCACGTAGAGACCGGCACCGGCGTTCCAGGCGATCAGCCAGCGCGTGACCGCGTGAGCGGCCAGGCTCTGTGGCATCAGCAGGCCGACGGCGAGCGCGCAGGCCGCGGCGATGAAGATGCGCGGCCGGCTGCGGACGAGCCGGAGGAGGCGGTGGCGGTGAAAGCTCATGGCGTGCGCGGCTGCGTATCCGGAACGAAGGTCAACGTGTGTGCGACCGCGCCCGGCAGCAGCGGCGTGGCCGTGCCGGCGACCCAGTCGGCGTGGCCGGCCAGGAAATCGCGGCTGAGCGGATGACCGCTCTGGCCGCCGGGCATGTTGAAGACGCCGCTGGCCTCGTGCCCTGGCGAGACGACGAAGCGCTCCGACTGGCCGAACTTCGGCGCCGCCACGCGCGGCATGTGGCTGTCGCCCGGCATCGACTCGGCGGGTGCGGCCAGCCAGCGCGAGCCGAATGGCAGCGCCGCCGCCATCGGGTGGGCGATGCGGGTGGTGTTGAGGCGGCCCCAGGTCGCGCTCGCCAGCGGCGTGCCGTCTTTCGTGACTTCGGCGATGGCGTCGTCGATGGCGGCGAGCTGGACCGCGCGCCACGAGGCGCTGCCCGCCGGCAGCCAGCCGGCCGGCTGCTCGTCGAGCAGGCGCGCCACCACCGCCGGCCAGCGTGAAGTGGCGCGCGCGAAGCTGGCCGCTTTCTCGCTCGCGTGGATCTCGTCGTCGACGTTGCCGAACAGGCGCAGGTAGAGGCTGCCGACGAACTGCTTGGTGAGCCGGTAGGCCACCGAATCGACGCTGGCGCGGCCGCTCCAAGTGGTCTCGAGCAGGCGCTTGAATTCGGTCCGCTGCGGATGCGCGGCGGCATCGGGATCGACGCCGGCGAGGGCCTGCAGGGCGCGGTCGCGCCACGGCGCCAGATACAGCGCCCGGTCGTCGAGGCCGACGCCGTAGACGCCGAGCTCGTCGGTGCTCGGGCCGAGCGCGGCGACGTCGTCGCGGACCTGCCGCGCTCGCGGCCCGAGGTCAGCGCCACCGTCGCCGATGGCCGCGTAGCCGGGGTCGGCGAGCTGGCGCGAGTTGGCCGTCGAGAGCTGGCCCGAAGGCGGGTCGACCACGGTCGGATGCGACCCCGGTGCAGCCAGCGCGGTCCAGCTGAGCGACGCGGCCGAGGCGGCGGCGCCGGGGAAGGTCGAGGCCCACGTCGCAGCGCGCCCGGGCAGCGCCCCGGCGATGGTCCAGCCGATGTGGCCGGCGGCGTCGCCGGCGACCATGTTCTGCGCCGGGATGCCCGAGCGCTGACCGATGGCGAGTGCCTCGGCGGCGCTGGTGGCGCGCTCGAGTCGCAGCGGCGCGAAGTCGACGGCGCCGGGATCGTGGGCGACCCAGTGCACGGCGTAGCGGCGGCCGCCGCGCTCCCACACCGGCCCGAAGGCGCTCTCCTGCACGTGCAGCACCTCGGCCTCGCCGCTGGCCACGTCGATGCGCTCGTCGACGGTGCGCAGCAGGCCCGCTTCGTTGGCGGTGTCGCTGCCTGGCGAGCCGGCCATGCGGTAGTGCGTCGGGTCCTTGGCATCGGTCTCGAGCTCGAGCAGATCGAGGTAGGCGCCGTAGCTGTTGGTGAAGCCCCAGGCGACCTGGCCGTTGCTGCCGACGACGACGGCCGGCGCGCCTGGCAAGGTCACGCCGACGATCCGCCGCAGCGGCACGCCGGGTGCGGCGATCTCGAGCGCGGCGCGGTACCAGAGGTTGGGCAGCCGCAGCGCCAGGTGCATGTCGTTGGCGACGATGGCCGCGCCGCTGCGGCTGCGCGAGCCGGCCACGACCCAGTTGTTGCTGCCGACCGCGGCACCGCCGATCTCCGGCCGCTGGAAGAACGACGAGTCGCTGACCTGCAGCTTCGGCGGCCGCCCGAACCAGGCCGGCGCCGAGGCCGGGATCGGCGCGGCGATCTCTTCGATGCCGGCAGCGTCGAGCGGCGCGTCGTAGGCGGTCGAGGTCGGCAACAGGAAGGCGAGCTGCTCGGCGGTGGCGCCGTGGTCGCGCAGCCAGCCGCGGCTGTAGACGCGGTAGAGCTGCTCGTCCTGCAGATCGAAATACATCGCCCAGGTGACGAGCATCGAGTCTTCGGCGCGCCAGGGCCGCGGTGAACTGCGCAAGACGGCGTATTCGAACGGCCGCGCATCGAGGCCGCCGAGGCCGGCGTTGACGCCGGCCGCGTAGCGCTCGATCAGACCCCGCTCGCTCTCCGGCAAGGCGGCGAGCGCGGCGCCGGCACGGGCCGCGAAGCGATGCATGCGGCGGTCGCGGTCGACCGGCAGCAGCGCCTTGCCGAACAGCGCCGCGAGCTCGCCGCTGGCGGCGCGGCGGAGCAGGTCCATCTGGAAGAAGCGCTCCTGGGCGTGCAGGTAACCCGTGGTGAAAGCGATGTCGCCGCGGTCGCTGCCGCGGATCGTCGGCACGCCTGCGGCGTCGCGCGTCACGGTGACCTGGGCGCGCAGGCCGGCGGCGGCGATCTCGCCATCGAGCTTCGGCAGGCTGGCGCGAAGGAAGGCATAGCCGCCGATCGCCGCCGCGATCACGAGCAGGCAGACGAGCCATAGCGCGGCACCGATCCAGCGCCGCGCTCGTCGTCGTCTCACCACCGGCTGTGCCATCGCACCCTCTTCGAAGCCGGGCGAGTCTAGCGAGCGCCGGCGCGGCAGAAATAGGGGTCGCGCCAGGCCGCGGGCAAGGCCGCGGCGGTGCGGGCGACGACGGCGTCGGCGCGTGCCGTGGCTGCGGCGGCAGCTTCAGCGTCGCCGTTCGCTGCCGCGACGCGATGGACGATGCGCCAAGCGGCGTCGGCGTCGAGGTCGTACGGAGGCAAGGCCTCGAGCGACGCGCGTGCACCGTCTACCCAGGCCTTCGCGGTGGCGGCGCTGCCGACCGCGAGCGCGGCCTCGGCGGCGCGCAGGGCGGCCTGCAGGCGCAGCGCCGGGCGCTCGATCACCGCCGCCTCGTCGTGCAGACGCGCGAAGCCGGCCAGTGCCTCCGCCGGCGCCGCCGATCGCAGGGCCTCGAGTTCGAACAGGGCGCGATGGAACGGCGAGCCGATGGCGGCGACGAGAGAAGCGGCCTCGACGTCGAGGTCACCGGTGTCGGCGCCCAACGCGCGCGCGGCGCGCAGGCGCAGCGCCAGCCGGCGGGCACGAAAGCGGGTGTCGATGGCGGCGTCGTCGACACGCAGGTGGGCGAGTGCGCGCTCGGGCTGGCCGAGCATCAGCCAGAGCTGGGCGTGGTGGTTCTCGGCGATCGCCAGGTCGGTGGCTGGCTCGTCGGGGCTGTTCGTCAACGTCGCCCGCAGCTCGTCGCCGACCTGGCACAGGCGCTCGTCGGCGAGCACGAACTCGCCGAGGTCGCGCAGCACGGCGGCGAGGTTGACGTCGAGCACCTTGCGCGAGAGGCCGCCGTGAAGTCGGTCGCGCAACGTCACCGCCTCTTCGAGCACGGCACGCGCGGCCTGCAGATCGCTGCGCCAGTGCAAGGCGAGGCCGAGGTTGCTCATGGTCGGCAGTGAGCGCAGGTCGTCGCCCGCAGCGCGGAACAGCGCGATCGCCCGACGGCCGTGCGCGATCGCCTGCACGAGCTGGTCGCCGTGGGTGTGGGTCGAGGCGAGCATGCGCTGCAGGCGACCCTGCTGGCTGAGATCGCCCTGCGCATCGACCCACGCTTCGAACGAATCGATGAGGGCCACGGCTTCCGGAAAACGGCCGTGCGAAGCGAGCAGCTGCGAGGTCGGTTGCGCGAAGTCGAAGGCCAGCGCCTGCAGGCCGAGCGCCTGGGCCCGGCGCAGGCCGTCCTGCAGGTCGGGCAGGCTGGCGAGTTGCGAGTGGTCGCTCAGGAACGAGGCGCGATAGAGCATCACGCGCAGCTGCTGTTCCTCGCTGCGGGCAAGGCTGCCGAGGCGCGCGTTGAGACCGGCGCGCACGACCGTGCGGTCGGCCACTTCCATGATCTCCAGGCGCTGCACGATGGCGTCGAAGAGGGCGTCGTCGGCACCGGCGCGCTCGAAGCCGGCAATGGCGGCGTCGAGGTTCTCGGCCTGCTCGCGCGGCCGCATGGCGGCCAGCGCCCGTGCCGCCGCGAGCACGTGGCTGGCGCCGGCGCGGCGCCATTCGCCGCAAGCGCTCCAGTGCGCGGCGACGTCGGCCGGCTCGCCGTCGTGCGCCTCCAGGTAGTCGGCCACAAAGCGGTGCATGAACTCGGCCACCGATGCCGGGATCGACCGCTTCGCCTCGTTGGCGACGAGGTCGTGCACGAACTGGCGGCCGACCAGCACCTGGCGGCGCTCGAGCTCGCGCAGCGGCTCGGTCAGCGCGAACACTGGGCAGGCAAGCGCCGCCGCCGCCATCTCGACGCCGAAGGCGCCGCCGGCGATGGCCGCGAGCTGGGCGATGTGGCGGGCGGGTGCGCCGAGCAGTGCGATCCGGCGCTGGATGATGGCTTCGATGCCGGGCGGGATCGGGATGGCGCCGGTGGCACCGCGCGCGGCATCGACATCGTGGCCACCGTCGACCTCTGCCAGCGAGAGCAGCAGCTTCAGCGACTCGAGCAGGAACGCCGGATTGCCGCCGACCTGCGCGAACAGCCGGTGCGCGAGCGTGGCCACGCGCTCGGCCGGCAAGGCCAGGCTCTCGAGCAGCGCGGTGACGTCGGCATCGGCCAGCGGCGCCAGCTCGATGCGCAGGAAGCCGCGCGTCGCGGCCAGCGACTCGAGCAGCGCCATGCTGGGCGCGGCGGCATCGTCGACGCGGCTGCCGAGCGCGAAGCGCGGGCCCGGCGCGGTGCCGGTGACGAGGCCGGTATCGGTGCCCATACCGATGTCGACAGGCAGTTCGCCGATCATGGTGTCGAGCGCTTCGAGCGTGGCGCGGTCGGCGAACTGCAGGTCGTCGAGCACGAAGGCGGCAGCGCCCTTTGCCGTGCACGCCGCCAGCAGGCCGTGCAGGCCGCGCAATGCCAGCTCGCGCTCGCGGTCGGTCTGCAAGGGTTGCGGCGAGGCGCCGGCGACGAGATAGGCGATGCCCGGCAGCAGCCGCGCCGTCCAGCGCGCGTCGCCGCCGTCGAGTGGCGGCCGGAAGCGGTCGATGGCGGCGGCCACCAGGCGCGTCATCGAGGCGTAGGGGGCGACGGCGTCGCCCGGCCGGGCCGCGACGCTGACGACCGCGCCGAGCGTGGCCGTGAACTCGGCCAGCAGCCGGCTCTTGCCGATGCCGGCATCGCCACTGACGCAGACGGTGAGGCCGCTGCGCCAGGCCCGCGTCAGGGCCTGCAGCGGCAGGGCACGGCCGATCAGCCGCGGCGGCCGCAGCACCGAGAGCGGGATGGCTGGCGCGGGCGCGACGACGCGTTTCTCGCCGGCGCGCGAGGCGGCCAGGATGGTCGCGCCGAGCGCCTGCGTCGCCGTCGATGGCGTCACGCCGTAGAGCTCGCGCAGCATGTCGCGGCAGCGGTCCCAGACCGCGACGGCGGCGGCGAAGTCGCCACGCAGATAGGCTACTTCCATGAGGGCGCGGTACGAGTCTTCCGACTCGCGGTCGAGCGCGAGCAGCGCGTCGGCCTCGGCCTGCGCGTGCGCCAGATCGCCGGCCTGCAGAGCGCCGCGGATCGCGCTCATCAACGTCGCGCTCTGGCGCGACCGCTCGGCCTCGACCTGCGTTTCGAGCCAGCGCGCGAAGTCTTCGCAGTCGGCGTAGTCGTAGGCGCTCAGCCGGGCCGTCGCCGCCGGTGCGCGCGGCGCCACGGTGAGGGTGGGCGCGAGCAAGAGCGTGTCGGCGACCTCGGCGAGCACGTCGGCCGCGAGGCGCCTCAGCCGAGAGATGCACTGGCGCAGGTTGCTGCGCGCACCGGCGGCCGAGGCTTCGGGCCAGAGCAGGCCGGCGAGCTTGCCACGCGGGCTCGGCCCGGCCAGGTGCAGCCAGGCGAGCAGGGCGGCCTGCTTGCGTTCGAGCCGCACCGCCGCCTGGCCCGGCGCCTGCAGCCAAGCGGCATCCTGCAGTAGCAGGGTGGTTGCCTCGGGTGCCGCGGGCGCGGCCTCGGC
>JAYTYH010000072.1:0-2403 GCA_043742485.1 Rhizobacter sp. | reverse complement strand
GAATCGACGCACGAGGCCTTCGAGGCCGGCGCATCCCTCGTCCATGTCCACGTGCGCAGCAGCGACGAGTCACCGAGCTCGGACCCGGAGCTGTTCGCGCAGGTCCAGGAGGGCGTGCGCAAGCACTGCCCCGGGATGATCATCCAGTTCTCGACCGGCGGTCGTGGCCGCGATCAGATGGCGCGCGCATCGATGCTTCACCTCAAGCCCGACATGGCGTCGCTGGCGACGGGCTCGGTCAACTTCCCGACCAACATCTACGAGAACCCGCCCGATTTCGTCGAAGGCCTCGCCCGGTCAATGCTCGAGTTTGGCATCAAGCCGGAGATCGAAGTGTTCGATCTGGCGATGCTCTACAACGCGGCCAACCTCGTGAAGAAGGGCTTGCTGAAGGGCGCGCCACACGTGCAGTTCGTGCTCGGCATCGTCAATGCCATGCCGGCGCGCCGCACGGTGTTCGACTTCCTCCGGTCGGAACTCGCCGCCGTGATGCCCAACGCCACCTGGGTCGCGGCCGGCACCGGCCGCTTCCAGTGGGAAGTGAACCAGTGGTGCCTCGAAACCGGCGGCCACGTGCGCACGGGCCTGGAAGACAACATCAAGTTCGATCCAACCCGGCTCGCGGCAAACAACGCCGAGCTGGTCAAGAAGGTCGTCGACGCGTGCGAGGGCTACGGCCGGCGCCCGGCGACTCCCGCCGAGGCGCGCGAGCTGCTCGGCCTGCCGATGGCGGCATGAGCGTGCCGGTCGCGCTGTTGACGGGCGCGGGGCGGGGCATCGGCCGCTGCATCGCGATCCATTTCGCGCGCGCCGGGCACGACGTCGTTGTCACCGACATCGACGCGGCGAGCGCGCAGCGAAGCGCCGACGAGATCGGCGGCTCGGCGATCGCGATGCGCATGGACGTGCGCGACGCGGCCGAGGTCGGCTTCGTCGTGCAACGCATCGTCGACCGGCTCGATGTCATCGACGTCCTCGTCAACAACGCTGGCCTGATGACGCAGGGGCCGTTCGCGAAAACGACGCGTGCGGCCTGGGACGATCTCGTCGGCGTCAACGTCACCGGAATCTTCAACTGCGTGCAGGCTGTGGCGCCGCTGATGACGGCGCGCCGTCGCGGTGCGATCGTCAACATCGCCTCGGTTTCGTCGGTGCGCGGCGGCGGCGCGGTCGGCAATGTCTGGTACGGCGCGACCAAGGCCGCGGTCGTGGCCATGACCGCCGGACTCGGCCGCGAGTTAGGGCCGCACGGCGTGCGCGTCAATGCGATTTCGCCCGGCGTCGTCGAGACCGACATGGTGAGCGCATTTCTCACGCCCGCGATCAAGGAGCGCGTGCTGACGCGCTTCCCGATGGGCCGCCTCGCCAGCGCCGACGATGTCGCCCGACTCGCGCTCTTCCTGACTTCGGACGCGGCGTCGTTCGTCACCGGCCAGACGGTGGCCGTCGACGGCGGCTTCCTCACCAACTGAGAAGGCGATCGATGACGACACGCAGGACGTTCAACCTGGGCGCGGGCGCCGCACTCGTGACCTCGGCACTCCCGCGACGCGCGTTCACGCAGGGATTACCGGCGAAGACGATGCGCTTCGTCGTGCCGTATCCGCCCGGCGGCCCGACCGACCTGATGGCGCGAATCATGCAACCGGCGCTGCAGGCGCGACTCGGCGTGACGGTGGTGGTCGACAACCGCGCCGGGGCTGGCGGCAACACGGGCACCGACATGGTCGCCAAGTCGGCGCCCGACGGCATGACGATCGTGCTCGCCTCGCCCGGGCCGATGTCGGTCAATCCCAGCCTCTACACGAGCATGCCGTACGACCCGCAGCGCGACCTCGCCGCGGTGATCCAGATCTCGAAGTTCCCGCTCGTGCTCGAGGTGAACCCGAAGTTCCCGGCGAAGACCATCGCCGAGTTCATGGCCTACGCGAAGGCCCACCCGACGGCGCTCAACTTCGGCTCGGCCGGCAACGGCACGCCGCAGCACCTTGTCGGCATGATGTTCAACGCCGCGGCCGGCGTGTCGATGCAGCACGTTCCGTACAAGGGCGCGGGGCCGGCACTCGCCGACCTCCTCGGCAACCAGATCCCGCTAATGTTCGACATCCTCGGCAGCTCGGTGCAGTACATCAAGGCCGGTCAGCTGCGACCGCTCGCGGTGACCACGCTGGCGCGCAGCTACGTGATGCCCGACGTACCGACACTCGACGAATCAGGTCTGCGCGGCTTCGACTTCTACGGCTGGCACGGCATCGCCGTCGCCGGCAAGACGCCGCCGGCGATCGTCTTCAACCTGAACCGGGTCTTCAACGAGATCTTCGCCGACGCGGTGATCCGGAAGCAGTGGGAAGAGCTCGGCACGCCGGTGATCGGCGGCACCGCGCAGGCCTTCGCCGATCTCGT
>JAYTYH010000071.1:0-1509 GCA_043742485.1 Rhizobacter sp. | reverse complement strand
CAGCGGCTGGTCACCGTCGCGGGGGTCAGCGGTTCCGGCAAGTCCAGCCTGATCCAGGACGTGCTGGCGCCGGCGCTGGCGCGGCACTTCGGCAAGGCGACGGACACGCCGGGCCTGCACGACCGGATGCTCGGCGCCGATCATCTGTCTGACGTGGTCTTCGTCGACCAGTCGCCGATCGGAAAAACTGCCCGGTCGAATCCTGTCAGCTATGTCGGCGCCTGGGACACCGTGCGCGAGATCTTCGCCGGTTCGCCGCTGGCGCGGCAACGGGGATACACGGGATCGAAGTTCAGTTTCAACAGCGGTGACGGGCGCTGCCCGACCTGCGGGGGCTCCGGCTTCGAGCATGTCGAGATGCAATTCCTGTCCGACGTCTACCTGCGCTGTCCCGACTGCGACGGCAAACGCTACCGTCCCGAGATCCTCGAAGTAACGATCGAGCGCCAGCCGATCGGCGCGCTGAAGCCACGTTCGATGAACGTGGCCGACGTGCTGGATCTCACGGTGAGCGAGGCGGCCTCGCTGTTCGCGAACGACCGAGATGTGATCCGTGCATTGCAGCCGATCGTCGACGTCGGACTGGAGTACGTGAAGCTGGGACAGCCGGTGCCGACGCTTTCCGGTGGCGAATCGCAGCGGCTGAAGCTGGCCGGCTTTCTTGCCGGCGCGGCGAAGAGCGCAACCAGCAGCAGGCAGGCGACGGCCACGCGCGGAACCTTGTTCCTGTTCGACGAGCCGACCACCGGACTGCATTTCGACGACATTGCCAAATTGATGCGCGCGTTGCGAAAGCTGCTGGAGGCGGGCAACTCGATGATCATCATCGAGCACAACCTCGACGTGATCCGCTCCTCGGACTGGCTGATCGATCTCGGGCCCGAAGGCGGCGATGCCGGCGGCTTCGTGGTCGCCGAAGGCACGCCGGAAGACGTGAAGCTGCACGCGACCTCGCACACCGGCAAGGCGCTGAGGGAGTACGACTCGACGCTCGGCCTGGGCTCGCATGTCGCCTCCGAGAAGATGCCGGACTTCCTCTCCCTCCGCGAAAGGGCAGGGGCGCGGGAAGAGGGAAAGGAAAGACCCCCGAGGCCGAACGCGATCCAGATCATCAACGCGCGCGAGCACAACCTGAAGTCGCTCTCGGTCGACATCCCGCACAACAAGTTCAGCGTCGTCACCGGCGTCTCCGGCTCGGGCAAGTCGACACTCGCGTTCGACATCCTGTTCAACGAAGGGCAGCGACGCTACCTCGAGTCGCTGAACGCCTATGCGCGCAGCATCGTGCAACCGGCCGGCCGTCCTGAAGTCGATGCGGTGTACGGCATTCCGCCGACGGTTGCGATCGAGCAGCGGCTCTCGCGTGGCGGGCGCAAGTCCACGGTTGGAACCACGACCGAGGTCTGGCACTTCCTGCGCCTGCTGTACGTCAAGCTTGGCGTGCAGCACTGCGTGCACGATGGCGCGGAGGTCAAGCCGCAATCGGCCGACAGCATCGCCGCGCAGCTG
>JAYTYH010000070.1:0-3484 GCA_043742485.1 Rhizobacter sp. | reverse complement strand
GCCTCGGCCGCGGCGCTCGCCAAGGTGCAGGAAGCCGCCGCCGAGATCGAGCGGGCCGCCGAGGTGAGCCAGGCGTCGAGCACGCCGGTCGCGGCCAATGCGGGCACGGCTTCCGGCACGGCTTCGGGCGGGCAGACAGGCCTGTCGCTCAACCGCGCCCGCATCACGACTCTGACGCAGGTGGTGACGCAACCGTCGCGCTCGGTGACGCGGGTCGTCGTCGAGAAGCAGGGCCTCGACGTGCGCGACTACGTCTGGACCGGCACGCTCGGCCTCGTCACCTTCCTGGGCCAGTTCGCGGTGGTGCTCTTCATCACCTTCTTCCTGCTCGCTTCGGGCAACGCCTTCCGCCGCAAGATGGTCCAGCTCGCCGGGCCCAAGCTGAGCCAGAAGCGGGTCACGATCCAGGCCCTCGACGAGATTAACGGCCAGATCCAGCAGTACCTGCTGGTGCAGCTCGCGACCAGTGCCGTGGTCGGCGTGCTGACCTGGCTCACCTTCCTCGCCATCGGCCTCGACCACGCCGCGGTCTGGGGCGTCGCCGCCGCGGTCACCAACCTCATTCCCTACGTGGGCGCGGTGCTGCTCGGCGGCGCCTCGGCGCTGGTCGGCTTCATCCAGTTCGGCGCCCTCGACATGGGGCTGCTGGTCGGCGCCGCGTCGTTCGCCATCCACGGCGTCATCGGCAACCTGTTGACGCCGTGGTGGATGGGCCGGGCCGCCCGCATGAGCCCATTCGTCGTCTTCGTCAGCGTGCTCGCTTTCGGCTGGCTCTGGGGCGTCTGGGGCCTGCTCCTCGGCGTGCCGATCCTGATGGTCGTGAAGTCGATCTGCGACCGCGTCGACGAGCTCAAGCCGATCGGCGAATTCCTCGGCGCCTGAACGCCTTCAGGGCCGTTGCCGCGGCGCGCCGGTGGCGACCGGTCAGCTTTTCGCGGCGCCCGTCTTCGCCAGCCTGAAGACGAGGGCGCCGAGGCCGAGCACGCCGACCAGCAGCACGCTCCAGAGCAGCCACGGCCGCAGCCTGGCGCTGCGATCGGCGCGCTCCACCTCGCGTACCGCCGCCTCGTTGACCGCGAAGGCGCCGAGCTCGACACGGCCGAAGCGCTGCCGCTCGTCGTCGAGGCCGGGCACCAGCGTCGCCGCGGGCAAGGCGCCGGCGGCGGCGTCGCGCGAGCCGGCGAGCAGGTGGAACGGCGGCTCGCCTTGGGCCGCGAAGACCAGCGACGCCAGCCGCGCATGGACGACGAGCCGGACCTGCGCCGGCACCACGGCAGCAGCACGCTCATCGGCGATCACGCGCAGGTAGCGCAGCGTCGACTGCAGGGCGATGGCCGGCGCTTCGCCGACGCTGGCGCCGCGCTCGAGCCGATAGAAGACGCCGGCCCCGAGCTCGTGCCAGGGCTCGTCGACGCCGGCGCGGCCTTGCAGCCGCACCGGCGCCACGTGGTTGCCGGCGATGAAGCGCAGGTCGACGTCGACGATCGGCAGCACCGCGCCGAGATCGAAGTGGACGGCGCGGCGGCGGTCGGCGGCGGTGGCCGCGTCGGTGGTGCCGCCGGCCGGCTCGGCACCGGCCGCGACCGTGATCTCGCGGGCGGCGTCGAGCGCGACGAGGTGGCGCTCGGGCGCGAGGACGCTGGCGCCGGTGACGATCGGCGCGCTGCCGGCGTCGCCCCACACCAGGCGCATAAATCGCGCCGGCGGCCCGGGCAGGCTGACGACCGGCTGCGACAGCGCCCCGGTCGCCGACTGCAACGCCATCAGCTGGCCGGCGCCGGCGTCGCGCCACTGGCGCAGGTCATCGCTGGCCTCGAGCTGGTAGGTGGCGGAAAACTCGGCCGGCCCCGACCAGCGCAGGCGCAAGCTGGTCGGCGCCGTGTCGCCGGGCCGGGCCGGGCCGAGGTCGATGAGCCAACCACCCGACTCGGGCACGGCGGCGGACCTGGCCGCAGGCGGGCCGCCGCGTCGGCTGACACTGATGCGGTCGCCGTCGACGACGACGTCGACCGGCGAGGACCAGACGCCGGCCGCGCTCGGCCGCGCCGGCAACGGATAGAGCGTGGCCTCGCGCAACTGCTCGCTGGCCCGCAGCGTCGAACGTGGCTCCAGGATCGCGAACGGCGCCCGCTCGCCATGGGCATCGACGACGCGCAGGTCGCCGAGGTCGGGGCGGTCGACGTGCGCGTAGACGTCGACGCCCAGGTCGAGCTGCACGAAGGGCGCGGCGCTCTTGATGACGATCGGGGCGCTGAAGCGCAGCGGCGCGCTGTCTGCCGCGACGGCGAACGGCGCAGCGAACGAAGCCGCCAACGACAAAGGCAGCAGCGCGATCAGGCGGGTCAGGCGACGAGCGCCTGGGCGTCTCGAGACCGGGTCAGACCGCGGCATGACGAAGCTCCTTGGCCGGCAGCGGCGCCACGTAGCCGATCACCAGCATGAGCACGCCGACGCCGATGAAGGAGACGATCCGCGTGACGCTGCCCGACAGGTCGACGAGCATCAGCTTGGCGACCACGACGCCGAGCAGCACCGCACCCGCCATCCACGGCGTGCGCCACGCACGCTTCGCGCCGACCCACATCGCGGCGAGCGCCATCGCCGTCCAGAGCAGCGTGATGCCGGTCTGCACCGCCAGCGAGCCGAGCCAGGCCTCGAACTCGTAGGGCACGCCACCGTAGTGGTGGAAGCCGCGCACGAGGATGGCGTTGAGCCAGACGAAGCCGGCAGCCGCGGCCAGGCCGATCGCCCACGGTGAATCTGCGCGGCCCGGACCAGCGCTGCGCAGCCAGAGATAGATCGCCGCCAGGGCGATGCCGATGCCGATGTCGAGCGGGTTCAGGAACGGCACGTGCGGCAACGGCGCCGCCGAGCCGTCGGAGGCGATGTTGGCGACCAGCGTCCACACACCGAGGCCGGCGGCGAGCACGGCGGCGGCGCTGACGCGGTAAGCCGCCGGCAAGGCGCGCACGGGCCACACGCGGGCCGTGGCCGGCCGCGGCAGCAGCAGCAACAGCAACGCCGGCACGATCAGCCAGCCGTGCCACGGCCAGGCGCTGGCCGAGTCACCGAGACCTGCCGTCAGGGCCCGCCCGAGCAAGGCGCCGAGCAAGGCCATCGTGATGGCACCGAGCGCATGGATGGCGTGCGCCAGGAACTGCGGCCAGCGCGGCGCGGCGAAGCGGAGCACGAGGCCGTGCGCCGCGAAGGCCAGTGGCCAGGCCCACCAGCCGCCGGCCAGCGCCGGGTCGTCGACGAAGGCGGCGTCGATCGCCGCGGCAAGGAACAGGATCGGTGCATGGACCAGCGTCGGCCAGGCGATCTGCGGCCATTGCAGCCGCGCCGACAGCAGCGCGTAGAGCGCTGCCACCGCGCTGGCGGCGACGACCGTGGCGGCCAGCATGAAGTCGCCGGGAACGAAAGTGATGACCTCGAGCGCCGCCGTCGACATCAGCCACAGCGTGCCGAGGACGACGAGAAGCGG
>JAYTYH010000069.1:0-2325 GCA_043742485.1 Rhizobacter sp. | reverse complement strand
ATCCGATCAAAAGGCTGGGCCTCGTCGAGTTCGCGGTAGTCGCAAAGCGCGATGGTGACCCGACCCTGTAGCCCACGCTCCTCGATCAGCCGGCTCACGTGCGCCTGCTGGTTGCGGCTGAGCGTGATCCCGTGCGCCTGCACGCCGTAGTGCTCGGCAGCCCACATCAGCAGGGCGCCCCAGCCGGCGCCGATGTCGAGCAAGCGGTCGCCTTCGCGCAGCATGAGCTTGCGGCAGATGTGGTCGAGCTTGGCCTGCTGAGCTTGCGCCAGCGTCATGTCGGCGTGGCGGAAGTAGGCGCAGGAATACACCCGCCTCGGGTCCAGCCAGAGCGCATAGAAGTCGTCTGATACGTCGTAGTGGAACTGCACCTGCAGCGCATCGGCCTGCGGATGGTGGCGGGCGCGCGAGCGTGCCCGGTCACGGATCTCGCGCCACCAGCTCCACGCCGCGCCGCTGCCCGGGTCGCGGGTCGGGTTGTCCTCGACCATCTCGGCGGCGATCGCCATCAGGTCGCGCATGCTGCCGTCGACCTCGATCCGGCCCTCGACAAAGTCCTGCGCGACCCGGCCGATCTCGCCAGTGGCCAGGTGCGCAAGCGAGCCGACGTCGTTCAGGTGCAGCGTCACCCTCGCGTCCGGTTGCCCTGCGCGATGCCCGCCGGGCAGGCGCAGCGCCAGCGGCAGGGTCAACGACGCGAGCTTGCGTTCGAGCAGTTCATCGACAACGGCCATTGCGGATCCTCCATCGCCACTCCGCTCGCAGCGTAGCGGAAGTCCGGCGCCGTGGCAGGGGAAACGATGGGGCGCTTCCGCGCGATCAACCGACGGCGACTGGCGGCTCGTTTCCGAGCGCGGCCAGCCGCAGGCCGACCCGGGCCTCGAACGCCGCCGCGTCCAGCGCCGGCGCGTACAGGAAGCCCTGGAACAGGTCGCAGCCGCAGCCGGTCAGGAATTCGCGCTGCGCGTCGGTCTCGACGCCCTCGGCCACGATCTCCAGCCGCAATGCCTTGCCCATCTGGATGATGGCCTGCACGATGCCCGCATCGCTTTCGCCGTCGGGCAGCCCGCTGATGAAGCTGCGGTCGATCTTCAGCCGGCTGATCGGGAAGCGCTTCAGATAGGCCAGGCTCGAGTAGCCGATACCGAAATCGTCGATCGCCAGGCGCACGCCGAGCCGCGCCAGCGCCTGCAGGCGCAGCATCGCCTCCTGCGCATCCTTGATCAGGATCGATTCGGTCAACTCGAGTTCGATCCATTGCGCCGGCAGGTCGGCCTCGCGCAGCGCCTTGGCCACATCGTCGACGAAGCCCGGTTGCTGGAACTGCAATGCCGACACGTTGACCGACACCGCCATCGGCGACCCGGCCGCTAGCCACACCGCCGCCTGCCGCACCGCCGTTTGCAGCACCCACTCGCCGATCGAAACAATGAAACCACTCTCCTCGGCGACCGGGATGAACTCGCCGGGCGAGATGTCGCCGAGCGTCGGGTCGTGCCAGCGGATCAATGCCTCGGCGCCCACCACCTCGCCACTGCGCAGGTCGATCTGCGGCTGGTAGTGCAGGCGAAAGCGCTCTTCGCTCAGCGCCAGCCGCATCGCGTGGTCAAGCTGCATGCGCGAGCGCGACCGCGCAGCGGCGCTCGCCGGGCGGGGCCGATGGAAGCGCAAACCCGCGCGGCCGGCGAGCTTGGCCTCGCGCATCGCCGCGTCGGCGCAGCGCATGAGTTCATTCAGGTTCGCGCCGTCGTTCGGGTACAGCGCGATGCCGACGCTGGCGGTCACCGTGAAGCTCATGCCGGCCTGGGTGAACGGGCGTTTCAGCGCGTCGAGCACGCGCCATGCGGCGCGTTCGGCGCCGTCCTCGTCGGCCTGGTGGGCGAGCACGACGAACTCGTCGCCACCCAGCCGCGCGACCGTGTCGACCTGGCGCAGCCCGGCCTTGATTCGCTCGGCCGCGTCGAGCAGCACCTGGTCGCCGAAGGCCCGGCCGAGCGTCTCGTTGATGTGGTTGAAGCGGTCGAGGTTGAGGAACAGCAGCGCGAACCGCGAGCCGTCGCGCCGGGCCTGCGCCAACGCCACCTCGACCCGGTCGGCGAGCACGCGGCGATTCGGCAGCTCGGTCAACGCATCGGTGGTCGAAAGCAGCTGGATGCGGCGGTTGGCCTCGATCTTCTCGGTGATGTCACGGAACGAGAACACCCGCCCGATCGGCCGGCCCTGGGTGCATTGCGGCATCGTCGAGCGCTCGAGCACACGGCCGCCGGCGAGTTCGAGGACGTCGGTGGCTTGCAGCATCGCGTCGCCGTCGATCGCAGCGAGCCG
>JAYTYH010000068.1:0-3704 GCA_043742485.1 Rhizobacter sp. | reverse complement strand
AGCGCGGGTGCCGCTGGCGAAGGTGTCGCAGGTCACCGTCGGGCCGATGTGGTTCTCGAGATGGACGTGGGTGTCGACGCCGCCGGGCAGGACGAGGAGACCGCTCGCGTCGACCACCGTGACATCGGCGCCGACCGTCAGGCCGCGACCGATCGTGCGCACGATGCCGTCCTCCATCAGCACGTCGGCAACGTAGTCGTCGCTGGCGGTGACGACGCGGCCGTTGCGGATCAGGGTGGCGGCGACGGTGCTCATTCGTGGCTCTCGAAGACGACGTCCTGGGCGCCCTGCCAGAGCACTTTTTCGCCGAGTGCGCGCAGGTGCTCGCGGCCTTCGACGATGCTGAGGAAGTGGTTGCCGGCGAGCGGCCCCATCCGGCTCGCGAAGCTGCACGCGCCGTAGGCGATCAGCAGCTCGGTCTCGCTGTAGCCGCCGGGGTAGAAGAGGATGTCGCCGACGGAAGGATGGCAGGTGTGGTTCTCGAAGCCGACACCGAGCTCGAAGCCGCCGAGCGGGATCCAGACGGCCTCGCCGCTCCAGCGCACGTGGATCAGTTTTTGCCGGTAGGGCAGCAGGGCGGCGAAGGCGGCGACGGTGCGCGGCGCGTCGGCGTGCGGGGCGGCGAGGAAGCGCTCGCCGCCGGCGGTGATGCGGATCAAGGTCATGATGACTGCCACCATGCACGTCGCGTGCCGTCCTGCCCGGCATGCTTCTTGATAGACGTTGCCCATGACCCGCCCGACCGCCATTCGATCGACCCCCGGAGGCACCACGCTGCTGCGCGGCGCCGTTGCGCTGCTCGGCGACGACCTGAGCTTCGACGCCCGCCCGCTCGACGTGCTGGTGCGCGGCGAGCGCATCGTCGCCATCGAGCCGGCCGGCACGCTCGCCGGTGCCGACACCGTCGTCGACCTGTCGCGCCGGCTGCTGGTCCCGGGGTTGATCAACGGCCACCAGCATTCGAACGAACACTTCCAGCGCGGCCGCACCGAGAACTTGCCGCTCGAGCTGTGGATGCAGCTCGTGCGCACGCCCGTGCCGGTGGCGCTGACGCCGCGCCAGATCTACCTGCGCACGATGATCGGCGCCATCGAATCGCTGCGCACTGGCTGCACGACGCTCGTCGACGACATTCCGCTCGGGGCGGCGATCGAGCGGGGCCAGATCGACGCCGTCTTCCAGGCCTACGAAGACGCCGGCATCCGTGCGCTGGTCGGCTTCGGCCTGATGGACCGGCCGCTGATCGACAGCTTCCCGTTCGTCGACGAGCTCGTCCCGGCCGGGCTCGCGGCCCGGCTCCGGGCAGCGCCGCGGCCGAGCGCCGATGACTGCGTGGCGCTGCTGCGCGAGCTCGCGCCGGCGCGCCATCCGCGCGAGCGGCGCGTCGGCATCCTCGTCTCGGCGTCGGCACCACAGCGCTGCAGCGACGACTTCCTGCGCCGCCTGCGCGGCCTCGCCGACGAGCTCGCGCTGCCGGTCATCAGCCACGTCCAGGAGACGCGGCTGCAGGTCGTCACCGGCGCCCTGTTCCACGGCGCGACGCTGATCGAGGTTCTGCACCGCATCGGTTTCCTGAAGCCGGCGACGAGCCTGATCCACGCGGTCTGGCTTACTCCGGCCGAGATCGCGCTGCTGGCGGAGAGTGGCGCGACGGTGCAGCACAACCCGTGGAGCAACCTGATGCTCGGCTCGGGCGTGCAGCCCGTGCGCGAACTGCTCGACGCCGGCGTCAACGTCAGCCTCGGCTCCGACGGCTCGTGCTCGACTGTGACCATCAGCATGCTCAATGTTCTCGGCAGCGCCGCCGCCCTCGCCAAGCTGCGCGGCAACGAGCCCGGGCGCTGGCTGACGGCACGCGAGGCGCTGCGGGCCGGAACGCTCGCCGGCGGCCGGGCCCTCGGCTTCGGCGACGCGCTCGGCAGCCTGCGCGTCGGCGCGATCGCCGACCTGGTCGCGTACCGCCTCGACGCGGTCACCTTCGCGCCGCTCAACGATCCGGTGCGCCAGCTCGTCTACGCCGAGCGTGGCGCCGGTCTCGACTTCTCGATGGTCGCCGGCGACATCGTCGTCAGCGGCGGGCGCCTCACGCGGATCGACGAGGCCGCGATCCTGAGCGAGATCGAGGTGGAGTTCCACGAGCTGGCGGCGCACTATCGCGACGCCGAGGCGTCGGCGGCACCGGTGCTGCAGGCCGTCGAGGCGATCTACCGGCGCTCGCTCGCCATGCCGATTTCGCCGGCGACGTTCGCCGCGCGCCTCGACTGAATCGCTTCGGTGCGGCCGGGGCCGGTGGCACGGCTCTTGCGAAACGGTGCTGGTATACCGCTGCGTGCACCAGATTCATACCGGTCGCAGGCTTCGGTCCCTTCACCCATCCGAATGGACATGCCATGACCGACCGCCCCGACTCGAGCCGACGCCGCGCCCTTGCCCAACTTTCCGCCGGTTCGCTGGCGACGCTCGCGCCGTGGGCGTTCGGGCAAGCCAAGCCGCTCACCATCGGCGTCATCTACGTCGGCCCGCGTGACGATTTCGGCTACAACCAGGCGCAGGCCGAGGCCGCAGCCCAGATCAAGAAGATGCCCGGCATCAAGGTGGTCGAGGAAGAGAACGTGCCAGAGACCACGGCGGTGCAGAAGACGATGGCCGGCATGATCCAGCAGGACGGCGCCAAGGTCCTCTTCCCCACCTCGTTCGGCTACTTCGACCCGCACGTGCTCGCCGTCGCGCCCAAGTTCCCCGACGTCCGCTTCTCGCATTGCGGCGGCCTGTGGACCGAGAAGAATCCGAAGAACGCCGGCAGCTACTTCGGCTACGTCGAGGAGTGCCAGTACCTCAACGGCGTGGTCGCCGGCCACATGAGCAAGAGCAAGAAGATCGGCTTCGTCGCGGCCAAGCCGATCCCGCAGGTGCTCAAGAACATCAATGCCTTCACCATGGGCGCACGCTCGGTCGACCCGAAGATCACCTGCACCGTGATCTTCACCGGCGAGTGGTCGATGCCGGTGAAGGAGGCGGAGGCCACGAACTCGCTCGCCGACCAGGGCTGCGACGTCTTCACCATGCACGTCGACGGCCCCAAGGTCGTCGTCGAGACCGCGGCCAAGCGCGGCAAGATGGTCTGCGGGTACCACACCAGCCAAGCCAAGCTCGCGCCGCAGGCCTACCTGACGGGCGCCGAGTGGAACTGGCTGCCGGCCTACAAGACGGTGGTCGATGCGGCCCTCGCCGGCAAGCCGCACCCCAACTTCCTGCGCGGTGGCCTGAAGGAGGGCTACGTGAAGATGTCGCCCTACGGCCCGGCGGTGAGTGCGCCGGCCAGGAAGAACGCCGACGACGTGAAGGCGAAGATGCTTGCGGGCAGCTTCGACATCTTCGCCGGCGGCAGCGCCGGCTTGAAGGACAACAAGGGCGCCACCGTCGTTGCCGCCGGCAAGACGATCAAGCAGACCGACATCGAGCTCGAGAAGATGAGCTACCTGGTCGAGGGGGTCGTCGGCTCCGTCTGAACGGGCATCGGGCCACTGCGCCGCGGTCGTTTCGATGCGACAGAAACTCGCCGAAGCCCTGCTGCCGGTCGGCGCGCTGGCGGCCGCGCTGCTGCTGTTCGGCGTCTTCGTCTGGCTCGGCGGCGCGAGCCCGGTCGAGACCTGGGAGATCCTCTTCAAGGGGGCCTTCGGCGACTGGTTCTCGTGGCAGAACAC
>JAYTYH010000067.1:0-6338 GCA_043742485.1 Rhizobacter sp. | reverse complement strand
GCCAACGCCCGGATCTTGCCGGCCTTGACCTGCGCCATCACCGCAGCGGCGGGCAGCACGGCGATGTCGGCGTTGCCGGAGAGCAGCGCCGTGACAGCGGCCCCAGAGCCGGCATACGGCACGTGGACGACGTTGGTGCCGCTGCGGATTGCCAGCGCTTCCATCGCCAGGTGCGAGATGCTGCCGGCGCCCATCGACGCGTAGTTGTACTTGCCCGGGTTCTTCTTCATCAGCGCCACCAGCTCGTCGGTGTTGCTGACGCCGAGCGAGACCGGCACGACGAGAACGCTCGGCTGCGTTGCGGCGATGCTGACGAGCTCGAGGTCTTTGGCGGCGTCGTACGGCATCTTCTTGAACAGCAGCGCGTTGACGCCGAGCGGGCCGGCGATGCTGACGCCGATGGTCATGCCGTCAGGCGCGGCCTTGGCGACGACGTCGGTGCCGAGGTTGCCGCTGGCGCCGGTCTTGTTGTCGACCACCATCGGCTGGCCGGTGCGCTTGGCCAGCCGGTCGGCGACGATGCGGGCGATGATGTCGGGCGTCGATCCCGGCCCGTACGGAACGACGATGCGGACCGGACCCTTGGGCCAGTCGGTGGCGCTCGGTGCCTGCGCGGCGACGAGGCCGGTCGCGAACAAGGAGGCGAGGGTCAGGGCGGTCGAGAAGATGCGATTCATCGTGTCGGGTACGGGACCAAAGGTTAGGATTCTGGTCGCATTCAAACGCCGCCGACATCCCCGAAAGCACCGCCGCCATGACTGCTGAGCCACCCGCTGCCCCATCCTTGTCCCTCGCCGGCGCCCCCGACCTTTCGCACATCGCGCCGCGCGACAAGGCCGAGATCCTGGCCCAGGCGCTGCCCTACATCAGGAAGTTCCACGGCAAGACCATCGTCATCAAATACGGCGGCAACGCCATGACCGATCCGGCCCTGCAGCAGGACTTCGCCGAAGACGTCGTGCTGCTGAAGCTGGTGGGCATGAACCCGGTGGTGGTGCATGGCGGCGGCCCGCAGATCGAGGAAGCGCTTGCCAAGATCGGCAAGAAGGGCCGGTTCATCCAGGGCATGCGCGTCACCGACGAGGAGACGATGGAGGTCGTCGAGTGGGTGCTCGCCGGCCAGGTTCAGCAGGACATCGTCGGCCTCATCAACGTCGCCGGCGGCAAGGCGGTGGGCCTTACGGGCCGCGACGGCGGCCTGATCCGTGCCAAGAAGCTGCGCATGATGGATCTCAACGATCCGACCAAGGAGCACGACGTCGGCTCGGTCGGCGAGATCGAGTCGATCGACCCGAGCGTGGTGATGGCGCTGCAGGACGACCAGTTCATCCCGGTGATCTCGCCGCTCGGCTTCGGTGCCGACAACGAGAACTACAACATCAACGCCGACGTCGTCGCCGGCAAGCTGGCCGAGGTGCTGAAGGCCGAGAAGTTGATGATGCTGACCAACACGCCCGGCGTTCTGAACAAGGCCGGCGAGCTGCTCACCGACCTGAGCGCCCGCGAGATCGACGAGCTGTTCGCCGACGGCACCATCTCTGGCGGCATGCTGCCGAAGATCCAGTCGGCACTCGACGCCGCCAAAAACGGCGTCAACACCGTGCACATCATCGACGGCCGGGTGCCGCATGCGATGCTGCTGGAGGTGCTCACCGAGCAGGCGTACGGCACCATGATCCGGTCGCGGTGAGGTCGAAGCCGCCGGTCTGGTTGTTCGACCTCGACAACACGCTGCACGACGCCAGCCACGCGTCGTTTCCGCAGATGCATGGCGCGATCGGCGACTACGTCGTCGAGCACGTCGGTGTCACGGTCGATGAAGCGAACGCTCTTCGGCAGAAATACTGGACCCGCTACGGGGCGACGTTGCTCGGGCTCGTGCGCCATCACGGCGTCCGTGCCGCCCACTTCCTGGAACAGACGCATCGCATGCCGGGCATGGAGGGGCGACTGCGCATGAGCAGGCACGACCGCGCCGCCCTGGCGCGGCTGCCGGGCAGGAAGGTCGTCTTCACCAACGCGCCGCGCGAGTACGCGTTGCGGGTGCTGCGCACGCTGGGCCTCGGGGGCTACTTCGAGGCCGTCATCACCATCGAGGACATGACCATGTTCGGCGCGCTCCGCCCCAAGCCCGACGCACGCATGCTGCGCCGCATCCTCGCTCGGCTGCGCGTGCCGGCGAGCCGCTGCGTGCTCGTCGAGGACACGCTCGTCAACCTGAAGGCGGCCCGCTCGGTCGGCATGCGCGGGGTGTGGATGCAGCGCTACCTCGACGGCCGCTTCCGCGGCCACTTTCGCGAAGGTGTCCACGCCGATTCGCGGGCCGCGAAAAACAGCCGTCACACCTGCCCGAAGCCGGCCTACCTCTATGCGAAAATCCCGGCGCTCCGTACGCTGCTCCGCCTCTAGATGACCCCTGCTCCCGACTCGCCCGCCGGCGCCGCCGACCCGTTCGGCGAAGACCCGGGCGAAGTCGTCTCAGCAGTGCCTACGCTGGCCGATCGGGCCCTGCTGCCGGGCGGTGCGTCACCGATCGTGGCGGTGCCGGTTCGCAAGCGGCCACGGCCCGGCGAGCGCCGCATCCAGATCCTCGAGGTGCTCGCCACCATGCTTCAGGAGCCCGGCGCCGAGCGCATCACGACGGCGGCGCTGGCGGCCCGGCTCGACGTGTCCGAGGCCGCGCTCTACCGCCACTTCGCGAGCAAGGCGCAGATGTTCGAGGGCCTGATCGAGTTCGTCGAGCAGAGCGTCTTCACGCTCGTCAACCAGATCGTCGAGCGTGAAACCAGTGCGGCCGTCCAGGTGCGTCAGGTCGTCACGGTGCTGCTGCAGTTCGGCGAGAAGAACCCGGGCATGACGCGGGTGATGGTCGGCGATGCGCTGGTGTTCGAGAACGAGCGTCTGGTGCTGCGCATGAACCAGTTCTTCGAGCGCATCGAGTCGCAGCTGCGGCAAAGCCTGCGCGCTCAGGCCGAGAGCGCCGGCTCGCCGACGCCCTCGGTCGACGCGGCCGCGCAGGCATCGGCGCTGACCTGCTTTGCCATCGGCCGGCTGCAGCGCTTCGCCCGTTCGGGCTTTCGCAAGAGCCCTACCGAACACCTCGACGTCGCCCTGCGCCTGTTCGCCTGATCGCGAGTCCCGGCCGATGACGACGACGATCCTGGCAGCGGGGAGAGCGCTGACGCTGCTGCCCGAGAAGGCCGTCTTCATCGCCTCGAGCCGCACCCTCCTCGTCGCCGACATCCACATCGGCAAGGCGCTCAGCTTTCGCGCGCTCGGGGTGCCGGTGCCGCACGGCACCACCGGTGAAACGCTGGCGGCGCTGACGATGCTGATCGCACGCTGGCGGGTGCAGCGGGTCGTCTTCCTCGGTGACTTCCTGCATTCGGTGCGGGCGCATGCCGTGGCGACGATCGCCGCGGTCGCCGACTGGCGCGCAGCGCACGACGGCGTCGAACTCGTGCTGGTGCGCGGCAATCACGACGACCGCGCCGGCGATCCGCCGCGCCACCTCCGCATCGACGTCGTCGACGAGCCGCTGATCGATGCGGGCTTCGCGCTGTGCCATCACCCGCGGCCGCGCCGTGGCGCCTACGTGCTGGCCGGCCACCTGCATCCGTGCGTGCACCTCGGTGGCCGTGCCTACGACCATCTGCGCCTGCCCTGCTTCTGGTTCGGCGACAGCGTCGGCGTGCTGCCGGCGTTCGGCGCCTTCACCGGCATGCATCCGATCCGGGCCGGCCGCGGCGACCGCGTCTATCCGGTCGGCGGCGGCACCGTCGCCATGATCCGGCCGCCCGAGCGCTTCGCGGCCTGAGACGGCCTCGACACAGATCTCGTCCGCACCCATGACCGACCCCACCGCCGCCCTGACGCAGTTGATCGCCCGTGCCGATGCGCTCGTCGCCCGCCTCGAAGCGATCCTGCCGCGGCAGCTGGAGCCGCCCGACTGGAATGCGTCGACCGCGTTCCGCTACCGCAAGCGCGCCGGCGCCGGCCGGCTCGAGCCGGTGCGCCACGTCGCCACGATCCGGCTCGGCACGCTGGTCGAGGTCGACGCGCAGAAGGAACGGCTGCTGCGCAACACGGAGCAGTTCGTCGCCGGCCGCGGCGCCAACAACGTGTTGCTGACCGGTTCGCGCGGCACCGGTAAGAGCTCGCTCATCAAGGCCTGCCTCAACGAGTTCGCGGGCCGCGGCCTGCGCCTGATCGAGGTCGACAAGACCGACCTCGTCGACCTGCCCGACATCGTCGATCTCGTCGCCGAACGGCCCGAGCGGTTCATCGTTTTCTGCGACGACCTCAGCTTCGACGAAGGCGAGCCCGGCTACAAGGCGTTGAAGTCGATGCTCGACGGCTCCGTCGCCGAGACCTCGGCCAACGTGCTGATCTACGCGACCAGCAATCGGCGCCATCTCCTGCCCGAATACATGAAGGAAAACCTCAGCTACGTGCACCGTGAAGACGGTGAGGTGCACCCGGGCGAGGTCGTCGAGGAGAAGATCTCGCTCTCGGAGCGCTTCGGCCTCTGGGTCAGCTTCTATCCCTTCACGCAGGACGAATACCTCGCCATCGCCGCCGAGTGGCTGCGCGGTTTCGGCGTCGGCACCGCCGCCATCGCCGCGGCCCGGCAGGAGGCGCTCGTCTGGGCTCTCGAGCGCGGTTCCCGGTCGGGTCGCGTCGCCTTCCAGTTCGCCAAGGACTACGCCGGGAGGCAGGCCGTTTGAACGAGGCCGCCGACGGCGTCGTCGATGTCGCCGTCGGGGTTCTGATCGACGGCGCCGGCCGCTTCCTGCTGACCTCGCGGCCCGAGGGCAAGGTCTACGCCGGCTGGTGGGAGTTTCCGGGCGGCAAGCTCGAGGCCGGCGAGACGGTCGAGGCGGCGCTGCGACGTGAATTGCACGAAGAGCTCGGCATCCTCATCGACGCCGCCGAGCCCTGGAACGTGACGCGCATGGACTACGCCCACGCCTGCGTCCGCCTGCACTTCTGCAAGGTGTTCGCCTGGCGCGGCGAGTTCGAGATGCGCGAGGGCCAGCGCATGGCCTGGCAGACCTTGCCGGTAGCGGTCGCTCCGGTCCTGCCCGGCACCTTGCCCGTGCTCGACTGGTTCGCTGCCGAGCGCGCTTTCACCGGTGCCACGCATCGCACTCTCGCGCCGAACGACCCGGCCAACGCCGCCACTACACTGGCTCCATGAGCTGGCTCGACGACGTCAAGTGGGATGCCGACGGCCTCGTGCCGGCGATCGCGCAAGAGGTCGGCAGCAACGACGTGCTGATGTTCGCCTTCATGAACCGCGACGCTCTCGAGCGCACCGCGGCGCTCGGCGAGGCCGTGTACTGGAGCCGCTCGCGCAAGCGCCTCTGGCACAAGGGCGAGGAGAGCGGCAACGTGCAGAAGGTGCACGAGCTGCGGCTCGACTGCGACAACGATGTCGTCCTTCTCAAGGTCGAGCAGACGTCGCGCGAGCCGGGTGAGCCGGCTATCGCCTGCCACACCGGCCGGCACTCGTGCTTCTATCAGCGCTATCGCGACGGCGCCTGGCATGCCGTCGATCCGGTCTTGAAAGATCCGGAACGGATCTACAGATAGCGGCGAGGACCACCTCACCATGAACACCGCAGATACGCTGTCCCGCCTCGCCGCCGTCATCGACGAACGTCGCGGCGGGGACCCGGCCACCAGCTACGTCGCGCGCCTCATGGCCAAGGGCCCGGACGCGGTGCTCAAGAAGATCGGCGAAGAGGCGACCGAGGTCGTCATGGCCTGCAAGGACGGTGACGGCGAACGCATCGTCGCCGAGGTCGCTGATCTCTGGTTCCACACCATGATTGCGCTCGCCCAGCACGGCCTCGTGCCGGCCGACGTGATCGCCGAGCTCGAGCGCCGCGAGGGCCTGTCGGGTCTCGAGGAGTTCGCGGCCCGCAAGATGACAGCACGAGAGGAAGACAGAACATGAACGACGTGATCGAAGTCGCCGACGACCGGCAAAAGCACCTGCGCATGATCGGCAACATCAGCTACGCGCTGCACGCCATCGTTGCAGTCGGTGCCGTGGTTCCGGGTTTCCAGCCGAGCATCCTGCTGCTGATCGCGGCCTTCATCCTCGACATGGTCAAGCGCGGCGACGCCGTCGGCACCTGGCAGGAATCGCACTTTCGCTGGCGGATTCGCAGCGTGCTCTGGGCCGGCGTGCTCTACGTGGTCACCCTGCCGCTCTTCCTGCTGCTTTTCCTGCCCGGCATGATTGCCTGGGTCTTGATCTCGATCTGGTTCCTGTATCGCGTCGTGCGCGGCTGGATGGCGCTGAGCGATGGCCGGCCGATGCCGGAGTA
>JAYTYH010000066.1:0-7793 GCA_043742485.1 Rhizobacter sp. | reverse complement strand
CAGGATCTTGTTGGTGGTGCGCGGGTAGACGTAGTCGGTGCCGAGCAGCACGAAGCGCTTGGCGCCGCCGCCGTCCTTGCTCATCAGGTACTCGACCGCGGGGATCGCTTGCTGGTTCGGCGCCGCGCCTGTGTAGAACACGTTCTTCGAGAGCTCCTCACCCTCGTATTGCACCGGGTAGAACAGCAGGCCGTTCAGCTCCTCGACCACAGGCAGCACCGACTTGCGCGACACGCTGGTCCAGCAGCCGAAGATCACCGCGACCTTGTCCTGGCTGACCAACTGTTTGGCCTTCTCGGCAAACAGCGGCCAGTTGGAGGCCGGATCGACGACGATCGGCTCGAGCTGCTTGCCGAGCAGGCCGCCCTTGGCGTTGATCTCGTCGATGGTCATCAGGGCGACGTCCTTCAGCACCGTCTCCGAGATCGCCATCGTTCCGGAGAGCGAGTGCAGGATGCCGACCTTGATGGTGTCGGCGGCGAGCGCCGGCAGGCTGAAGAGGCCCGATGCGGCAAGCGCTGCGCAGGTGGCTTTGAGCGCGAAGCGACGATGCATGTAAATTTCCTCCGATGGGTGTTGGAATGGGGACGGCAAGCTGCGAACTTGTCGAGCCCTCTTTCTGCAAGGCCTGTGCCACAGCTCTCAGCATCCATCGATCGCGTTGTGCGCCGCGCACGCAGGCTCACGGCGCCACGCCTCGTGCACCATGCACGAGCGGCTCCGCACCAAAGCAGCGTCGGCGACGCTCATCGGCCGGCGCGCCATCGTCACGTAAGCTGTATGCCCGAGATACGAGGCCGAAGGCCCCACTCATGAAACGCGATCCGGCCGAAGGCATTGCCCTGTCTCTGCCCAGCGAGCAGGTCGAGCTCGCCCTCGCCGGCATCGAGGCGAGCGCGGCGTTTCGAACGTCACTTCGCCATCGCACGCTCCTGCGCCATCTGGTCGCCCGGCTGCTCGCCGGCGACCTGGCCTCGCTCAAGGAGACGATGATCGCCGTCGAGGTCTTCGACCGGCCGGTCGCGAGCTTCGACCCGAAGACCGACACCATCGTGCGCGTTGAGGCGCGCCGCCTGCGCGGCCGCCTCGCCCGCTACTACGCTACGGAAGGACAAGGCGCGACGTTTCGGATCGAGCTGCCGATCGGGAGCTACGTGCCGCTGATTGCCGACCGCATCGCCCCGGACGAGGAAGACGCGGCGACGCGACGCGCCCGCGAACTGGCCGAGCGCGGCGAGCACTTCTTGCGCGAGGCGCTGTCGCGCGACAGTCTCGACAAGGCGCTGGCCCGCTTCGACGAAGCGATCCGTGCCGCTCCCGGCTACGCGCCGGCCTACGTCGGCCTGGCGCGGGCCTGGTTCAACCTCGGCACGGGCTGGCACCAGCCGCCGGCGATCGCCTTCGCGCACGCCGCCGAAGCGCTGCGTCACGCCCTCGCCCTGGACGCCAGCAACGCCGTGGCGCATACGCTGCTCGGCGCCCTGCAGCACCAGCTCGAGCACGACTGGGCGGCCGCGGAACGGAGCTTTCGGCGGGCCGTCTCGCTGGCACCGCAGAACGCCTTCGTGCATTCGGCCTATGGCGCCCACCTGTACCTGCACGGCGACTTCAGCGGCGCCGAGCGCGAGCTCGCGGCGGCTCGACGCATCGACCCGCTCTACGTCAACTCCCGGGCACACCTGATCAACCTGCTCATCGTCCAGGGCCGCATCGACGAAGCCGAGGCGGCGATCGGCGCGCTGCGCGACATCGCCCCCGACAGCCTGGCCGGAAACGGCCTGGCCGCAGTGGTGGCTGCGGTGCGAGGCGACACGGCGACCGCCGTGCGCCTGTACGAAGCGCTGTGCGCACGCCACCCGGACCACCCCGGCTGCTTCCTGGCCCTCGCCGCCGCGCGTGCCATGGCCGGCGACATCACCGGCGCCGACACGCTGCAAGCCGAGACCTTGCAGCGCTTCGCCGACCGTGCCATCTCGCCCTACGTTCTGGCCATGGTCGCGACGCGAGCGAAGCGGCGCGACCCCGCCTTCGCGTTGCTCGAACGGGCGATCGCCGAGCGCGACCCGACCGCTCTCGAGATGCGCTTCGACATCAGCTTCGCCGATCTGCACAGCGACGCGAGATGGCCCGCGCTCATCGGCCGGCTGCCGCCTCCCGCGGCGCGCCGCCGCCTCGCCGCCTCGGCCTGAGGCGCCGATGGCCTGGCCGAGGCACGCATTCTGGTGGGCCTGCGCCCTCGCCGCGCCGCCGGTCGCTCTGGCCACGGCAGCGGCCGGATTCGCGATGAAGGTGAGCGACGTGCCGCGCGACGTCGCCGTGATCGTCGCCTGGTCGGTGGCCGAGGAGATCGTGTTTCGCGGCGGGCTGCAGCCGTGGCTGGCGCGCGCTCTTCCAGAGCGCTGGCAACGCCGTCCCGTGACCTTGGCCAACTTGGCGACGAGCGCCGTATTCTGCGCAGCTCATCTCTGGCGCCACCCCTGGCCCTTGGCCGTGGCCGTGTTCCCGGTGTCGCTGGTCTACGGCGCGGCTCGCGAACAAAGCGGCCGGGTCTGGGCGCCCGCCTTGCTGCACACGACATTCAACCTGCTGCTCTACGCAGCGTCATGGCTTCGCATCGGCGGCTGAACGCGCCGCTGACGGCGGCGCGATACGGCAAGAGCCATTGACGCGAGCAGGACCAGGAGCGGCAGCACGGCATCGCGCTGCGTATAGCCGCCGATCGTGCAGCCGCCACCCGAGCCACCGGTCGTATCGCCGAAACTTCCGTTCACCGCAATGCTCGCTTCTGCCGTCGCCTTCGCCGATTCGGCGTTGCCGGCACCATCGGTGGCGACGACATTGAAAGCGTAGGTGTGTCCGTTGACACCATCGTAGGTCGCCGACGTGCCGCTCACCCTGGACTGCCACACCGTGAAGGGCCCGCCGTTGTCGGATACGGAGACGGTGTAGGTGCGCACGGCCGAGCCGCTGTCGGCCGGGCTGGCCCAGGCGACGTCGAACGACGTCGAGCCGACCTTGCCGGTCAGCGACTGCACCCGGCTCGTCGGCGCGTCCGTATCCAGCGCATAGCTCCAGGTCGGCGTGAGAATGGCCGCATTGGCGTCGAAGACGATCGAGGCCTGGTTCTGAAGCACCGTGCCGGCGGCAAGACCGGCCTTCGGCGCCACCACGAAACTCACGTGGCCTTGCCCCTTCATGCCATCGGTGTCGGGCGGCAGGAAACCCAGAGTCGGATCGCTGGGTGGCAGGCTGGTCAGAGGATCGAGCGTGGTGAAGGTCCACTTCAACAGCCCCGTGGTCGGATTCAGGCTGCCTTGCACGCGCACCGAAATCGTCGAGTCGACCCGATACACGGTCGCGTAACTGTTCAAGCCAGGCGGCACGTCGATGCGGTAGGCGCCCCAGGCGATGCTGCCCAGAGTGAGCGTCGACAGATCGAACTTGGCGCTGTCGAGCTGATCGACGATGACGACGTTGGCCGCTGGCAGCCCGGCCGTTGCCAGGTTCTCGAACGAGATCTGATACGCGGCCGGCGCCGATCCGGCGAAGTGCTGCGCCGAGCCATCGCCCGAAGGCCCGCTCTTGTCGTTCGGATCGATGCCCGTTGCCGCGCCGATCTGGATCGCGGCGGCCGAGATCGTCGGTGCACAGGCATCGGCAGCGGCGGCCGCTGAAAGAAGAAAGTTGTAACCGCCGAGGACGGTCGCGATCCCGGCGGTGACCGGGTTGGCGGCTACCGCGCAGGACAGAGCGGTCTGTCCAGCACTCAGCAACAACTGTCCCATTCCGTAGGCATTGCCGCTCGCGCCAGGACTGCCGTAGTCGCTCATCGCGACGGTTTGGACGGCGTTGGCGACGAGGCCGGCGGCAGCGGCGACGCACCGCCCCGGCGGCAAGGCCTGAACCAGTGAGACGACGGCATTGACGGCGGCGGCGACGCACGCCTGACCGTCCGTCAGCGCCGGCTTCTCGTCCGGCCGGGCCGACTTCAGGCGCGTGCCATTTCCGGATGCGACCGCGAAGGCCTCCTGCAACGAAGCGAGGGAGGTCGCGAGCGGCCGAGAGACCGCGACCACGACACGCACATCGGTTGCGGTGATGGGTGCCGTGACCTCGATGGGCAGCGCGAAAGTTCGGCCGGCGGGCAGCATCGGCAGGAACAGCAGCAGATGCATGCGGCCGTCTTTCTCGAAAAGTTCGGGAGCTGTCGCGGTCGGATCGGCGAGCGGTGCTGGCGGGAGGGCGAGCAACTCGAACTTGCGCGTGACGGTGATTTCCTTGGGCCACGAAATCGACATGGTCACGCCGTATGCGTTGACGGCGCCCCGGTTGCCATAGGTGACTTCGTAGGGCGCCGGGACGCCGGCACGGATGCGCGCCCGGCCGGCGATGCCGGCCCACACCTCCGCGCCGGCGCTACTTGCCGCGACGAAGAACGGCTGGCGGGCGACGACCCGTGTCCCGTCGAGCGCGACGGTCACCAAGGTGTATTGACCGGCAGGTTTCCCGTCCAGGGCAAACGTGCAGCCCAACGAGGTCCCATCGGGCGCGGCGCGTGACAGGGTGGCGTCGAAAGCCGCCGGTCCTTCGAGGCGACACGTCGACCCGGCGGACAGTCCGGCCCCGTGCACGGCAATGCTCGCATCGCCGCTGTTGCCGGCCCGATCCGGTTGCACGGCACTGATGGTCGATTGCCCGAGGATCGAGAAGAACCAGTCGGCGCCGCCGTAGAAGTCCGGCCGGAACGTGCGCTCGAACGCATTGGCGGTGAGCGGATAGTTCGGCGAGAAGGTGTTCCCCGCGACGAAGGCGTTGCCACCGTAGTCGACGGCAAGGGCCAGCCCGATGTCGGCCGACGTGCCGCCGAGGTACGTCGAGTACTTGAGCGCGCCGCTCGCGGCGTCGAGTTGCACGATGCCGACGTCGGCACCGCCGCCACCGTGCACGCTTTGCAGCGCGTCGCTCGTGATCGGATAGTTGGTGCCACCGCCGGTCACCGATGTGGTCCAGACTGCACTGGCGGCAGCATCGGTGGCGATTGCCCCGGGAAAGGTATTGCCGCCGTTGCCACCGAGGTAGGTGCTCCACAGAATGGCGCGGCCGTCGGGCCTGAGTTTGGTGACAAAGCCGGTGAAGCTGGCGAAGCCGGGGCCGCTGGGAAAGGCGGGCTGGGCTGCTCCGGCCGTGGTCGGGAACGCGGCCGAGGCCGTGCCGCCGGTGAGATACACATTGCCGGCGGCGTCGAGCGCGAGCGCGCGCCCGAACTCGGAGCAAGCCGCGCCCCCCGCCGGCTCCGTGGCGCCCGTCAGATACGAGGCGTAGGCAAGCGAGCCGAGATCGGCGCTTAAGCGGGCGACGAAGGCAAAGCTGTTCAGGGGCCCCGGGCCCGGTGCGCAGGTGGCCGACATGGTGGCCGGCGCCGCCTGAAGCGCGCTCGATGTGAGCGGCAGGTTGGTCGTGAAGGCCTGGCCGGTGATCCAGGGGGCGCCGGTCGAATCGAGCGCCATCGAGAAGGCACTGTTGCCCCGTGCCGTGCTGTTGGCATCAGGATTGTCGACAGCGAAATAGCTGGCCGCGAGCAGCCTCGGTGGGCCGCCGGCCGGCGCGCTGAACTTCGCGACAAAGGCGCCATCCCCCGTCGCGAGCGTCGTTTTGTACGCGCCGACAGTCGTCGTCAGGCCGGGGCCGGCCGTGCCGGCGAGCATCACAGCTCCGCCGGCGTCGACGGCGATCGCGCTGGCCTGCACACTGCCGGTGCCGCCGTATAGGGTCGAGTGCGTCAAACGGGAGCCGTCTGGCGACACGATGGAGAGGTAGGCGTCGAGTGAGCCCGTAAAGGCGCTCTGGTGCGCCCCCGATGTGACCGGAAAGTCGCGTGACGTGGTGTTGCCGGTGACGTAGGCGTTGCCCGCGGCGTCGACTGCGATGGCTGAGCCGGTATCGCTTCCCGTGCCCCCCAGGTAGGTCGAGTAGATCAGCGCCCCGGAGGCGTCGAACTTGGTCACGACGACGTTGTATTGCAGGCCGACGGTCGATTTCCGCGCCTGCAAGGCGTTGCCGGAGACGACGAAGTCGTCCGAGTTCGTGCGCCCGACGACGTAGGCATTGCCCTGCGCATCGAGCGCCATGCCGCCGACCTGCTCGTCGTGAAAGCCGGTCAGATAGGTCGAGTACAGCAGCTTAAAGGTCGGGTCGATGATCAGCGGCTTGCTGCGGTCGTAGGCAGGCAGGCGAAAGCCGACCTCGTTCTTCGCGAGCAAGACGTAGTCGCCGGCGAGCGTCTTCTTCTCGCCATCGATGTGCTGGTACAGCACCGGCTTGTGCAGGCGCAGCGTTCCGTCGGCACCGTCGAGCCGAAGATTGCCCTCGGCGTCGATCGTCGGCGCATGCTTGCCGGCCAGCTTCATCCGAATACGCAACGGGTCGGCATTGGGCTGGACGACGAAGTCGTACTCGAGCTCGCCGTCACGGCTGTAGTAGACGAGGTCGATGCCCTCGTAGAGGCCGGTGTAGCGAAGCTGCTTGTAGTAGGGCAGGTCGCGAAGCCAGCGCGACGGGTCGTTGCCGACGAGATAGTTCGCGCTGCCCTGGCCGCGCTCGCGCGCGTCGAAGCCACCGCCGCGGCGCGCATCGGCGAAGCGCAGCCGAACGGTCTCGGCCGGGCCGCCGGCACGCTCCGGCGTCAGGTCGATGCCGTCGTCGCGAACGTCGGCGCGCAGCTGCGGCGAGCGGGCCACGAACTGCGCCGCGGCATCGGCCTGGCCTCGGTTCGGCTCGAACTGCACGAAGCGGGCTGCACGGGCGCGCACGGCGGCGGTTGGCGGCGTGGCCACGCGCACCGGCGCGTGCGCCAGTGGGCCCGGCGCTTCCGCGGCTTCGGTGCGGGCGAGTGGAGCCGACGGCCTCATGCCACCTTCGAAGGCCATGAAGGCGGCGCTGCCGACGAGGGCGGCGAGTGCCATCGCACCGATTGCCGCCGCCGGCGTGCGCAAGACTTGAATTGAAGAGCGTTCCATCGGGGCCACCTCGACTCGTTAGACGCGGCCAAGGCTACGCAGTCGGGATCGCGAAAGCACGCCTCAGGAGGTGACCCGGAGGTGACATCGGCAGACGGCGTCGCTGCGGCGGCGCATCGGCGCCGAGGCGCCGATCAGGGTGCCGAGATCGGCGCCTAGTTCGGCCGGGTGTCGCGCGTCGGCAACCACCACACGTCGCCGTCGCGCTCCTCGACGGCGATGGCCTGCAGCCGGCCGGTACCGCACGGCCCGGCCAGGCAGCGCCCGCTTTGCGGCTCGTACGAGGCGCCGTGAATCGAGCAAAGGATGAACTCGCGGCCGCTGTCTAGGAACTCGCCCGGCTGCCAGTCGAGCTCGGTCGGCACATGGGCGCAGCGATTGAGATAGGCGACGACACGGCCGTCGAAGCGCAGCGCGAAGGCACGCGCCGGCTCGCGGAAATGGAGCACGTCGAAGAGGACGGCGCGCCCCTTTTCGGCGAGCTCGGTCGACGCGCACAAACGCTGCGGCGGCAAGGCCGGTAGCGTCACCGGCAGCGGCCGACGCAGCGGCCGTTCGGCGCTCTCAGCCATGGGCGTCGAGCCAGGCGGCGAGCTCGGCCGTCGAGTGGGCGACATGCAGCGGCCGATGGCCCGCGAACTCTGCCGCGTGGTGCGCGCCGAAGCTCACCGCGACGCTGGCACAACCGGCGTTGGCCGCCAGCTGCAGGTCGTGGGTGGTGTCGCCGATCATGAGCGTGCGGTCGGCGGCGGTGCCCAGCTCGCTCATCAGCTCGCG
>JAYTYH010000065.1:0-1638 GCA_043742485.1 Rhizobacter sp. | reverse complement strand
CGTCGCGCGTGCCGTAGACGCTGGCAGCCACGCCGCAGGCGTAGAAGCCCTCGGTGATCTTGATCAGCTCGACCATCGGCTCGCGCAGGTTGGCCTTCTCGCCGGGATCGAAGCCGTTGGCCTCGCACATCAGCGCGCCGGCGCCGATCAGCAGGTCGCCGAAGCCGGCGCGGGCGCCGATGCAGCTGTGCCGGTGGTGCGTCGCGTAGTTGTACGTCAGCGCGCCGGAATGCTCCCATTCGCCGGCGTAGAACACCCGCTCCCACGGCACGAACACGCGGTCGAAGATCACCACGCCGGTCGACTGCCCGTAGCGCCGCGAGAACAGCGCCGCGCCATGCTCGACCTTGTCGCCCGGGCGCCCGGCCGGCCGCGCGACGACGGTGAGGCCCGGCGCATCGATCGGCACGGCGCAGCAGACAGCGAAATCGGCGTCGGCCGCAATCATGTTGCGGCACGGCATGACCAGCAGCTCGTGCATGTACGGCGCCCCGGTGACGATGGCCTTGGTGCCCGAAACGACGATGCCGCGGCCGTTGCGCTCGACCACGTGCACGTAGGTGTCGGGGTTGGCCTGCTCGTGCGGGCGCTTCGAGCGGTCGCCCTTGGCGTCGGTCATGGCGATGCCGAGGGCCAGATCCTCGTCCTGCACGCGCTGCAGGTAGGCGGCGAAACGCGCACGGTGTTCGGTGCCGCCGCGCGCGTCGTCGATGCGGGCGCTGACCTGGCCGATGGCGTTCAGCGCGTCGTGGGCCAGATAGCGCTGTGCGCAGCCCGTTTCCTGGCACAGGATGCGCACCGCTTCGAGCTTGTTCAGCAGGTCGCCGGCCGATTCGTCGACGTGCAGCATGCGGTTGACGGTCTTGCCGCTGGCCGACTGCACCGCCGTCATCAGCGGCGCCTTGGCGGCGTCGAGGGCGAAGTCGTAAGTCACCGCCAGCGCGTTGACGCCGGGCCGCAACGCGGGCGCGTCGGCCACCGAATCGATGCGCCGGCCGTCGACGTAGACCACCGGACGCAGGCGCCGCAGCGATTCGCGGTAGTCGTCGCCGGTCATCAGCGTGGCGCGGGAAGCGGCCACGGGCAGCTCGTTCGGGGCGTTCATCGTGGGTATCCTCGTCCGTTCACAAGATCGACAGGGCACGCATCATGATCGATCCGTTCCAGGGCCAACAGCTCGCGCCCCAACGCCGCGGCGAGCGAGGTGCCGCATGAATACCATCGATTCGAACCATTGCGTCGTGGTGCTGGTCGACTACCAGCAGCGGCTGCTGCCGGCGATCCACCGTGGCGCGCAGGTCGTCGCCGAGGCGGCCTGCCTGGCCGACGCCGCCCTCGCGCTGGGGCTGCGGGTCGTCGGCACCGAACAGAACCCCGACGGGCTGGGGGCCAACGTCGAGGCGCTACGCCGGCGCTGCGAGGTGACCCTTTCCAAGATGCATTTCGACGCCTGCGCCGACGGTTTGCTCGACGTGTTGCAGCCGGCGCCGGCAGGCGCGCCGATGCCCGACGTGGTGATTGCCGGCTGCGAGGCGCACGTCTGCCTGCTGCAGACGGCGCTCGGCCTGCTGCGGGCGGGGCACCGGGTCTGGGTGGTCGCCACAGCTTGCGGCTCGCGCTCGCCGGTCGATCACGAAT
>JAYTYH010000064.1:0-7815 GCA_043742485.1 Rhizobacter sp. | reverse complement strand
CTGACGCGAGACGATCACACCAACCGGGCGATGTTCCAAGCCCTTGCTCTTGCGAGCATCGGTTCAAGGAAATATAGAGTTCACGCGAGCGCGACGGACATCCGCATTCTACGCCGCGAGCTCTGAAAACCAGGCCTGTCACAGCAGTTGTCCATCGATGCCGAGGGCCATGTCGATGCGACGAACCAGGGCCCCGATATCTATGTACGGAGGCACGGAAGAATGCACGCCCGCGTCGATTTTTTCGGCCTCGTCGGCCATGGCGCGCGGCGGCCGCTCGGCCAGCGCGAAGGCCAGGTTGAGAGCCGCCAGCACGGCGATCCGCTCCCGCGCCTTGACCTTGCCGCCGTCGCGGATCGAGCTCATCTCGCGGTCGACCGCAGCGACGGCTTCGAGCAAGGAAGTTTCACCGCCTTCGGGGCAGCCGAGGATGTAGCTCTGGCCGAGGATCGTGCACTCGACCTGCTTCATCCCACGCTCCGAAGCGGCCCGCCCGGGGCATGGGCGGGCGCCGCCAAAGCGTCGTCGCCGCTGCTTGCCGCCGGCTCGCGCGGCAGGCGCTCGAGCAGAGTGTCGATGCGACTGCGTGCGGCATTCAGACGGGAGCGGAGGTTGTCGCGTTCGCCGGCGGTCGTTGCCAGCTGCGCCGTCAACAGCGCATTGGTGCGGTGCAGTTCCCCGTGTCTCAGAAGCAAGCGCTCGACCCGGTCTGCGAGTATTTCGATCGTGGACATGGCGCTCCGGCGAGGAGTGGGGTGGCGAATTGTAGGCGTGGGGTCGGTGCGAAAAACGCTGCTTAGAATGCTCTCCGTTGGTGCCCGCGAAGGTGTTCATTCCTTTGCAGTTAAACGGGAAGCAGAAGGTCCGCGTCGCTCTGGCGCGATCCCAAACTGCGCTGCCCCCGCAACGGTACGGCGGACGATGGTGCGCTTCACGGCGCGCCATCAGCTTTGGCGCACATGCCACTGAAGGCTTCGGTCTTCGGGAAGGTCGCCAGGGTCGAATCCGTCAGCCCGGATACCGGCCAGTAAGCGAGCGGCGCGCGAGCGCCGCTCATCCGCATGCGCCCGCGGGGAAGCGGGTCGCGTGCAGCTGTTCCCGAGGTTTCTTCCAACATGTCCTGCCACCCTTCGGCGCTGAGTGCGCCGCACGTCGTCCGCGTTCTTCTCTCGCTCGCCGTTCCGTGTTTTTTCGCATTGCCGCCGGCCATTGCAGCCGCGCAATCCACGCTCGATCCGGTCGTCGTCACCGGCACCCGCGAGCCTGAAACGCTCTCGCGCAGCACCGCCGACATCGTCGTCATCGACTCGGCCACCATCCGCGCCAGCACCGCCGATTCGGTCGAGGATCTGCTCCGGCGCGAGGCCGGCATGCAGCTGGCCCGCAACGGCGGTCCCGGACAGAGCTCGGGCTTCTTCATCCGCGGTGCCAGCACCAACAGCACTGTCGTGCTGGTCGACGGCGTCCGCATCGGCTCGGCCACGCTCGGCCAAGCCGAGTTCGAGGCCTTGAGCTTGGCGCAGATCGACCGCATCGAGGTCCTGCGCGGGCCGGCTTCGAGCCTCTACGGTGCCGATGCCGTCGGCGGCGTCGTCCAGATCTTCACGCGACGCGGCGAAGGCGGACTGCACTTCACTGCCTCTGCCGCGATCGGCGGCGAGCGCTCGCGGCAGGGTGCCGCGGGCGTCAGCGGCGCGATGGGCGCGTTCGACTATGCGGCGTCGCTCGACCGCGACAGCAGCCGTGGCGTCTCCGCGCTCTATCCCGGCGACCAGTTCGGCAGCTACAACCCCGACCGCGACGGTTACGCCCGCAACTCGGGCTCGCTGCAGTTCGGTTACGCGCTGGCGCCCGGCCACCGCGTCGCCGTCCACGCGCTCGAGACGAACCTGCACTCGCAGTTCGACTCGGTACAGTACCTTCCGCCTGACTACGTCGCCGATCCGTCGCCCGACTTTCGCAACCGCCTTGTCACGCGCGTGACCTCGGCCGACTACCGCGGCGTCGTCAATGCCTTCTGGACCACGACCGCGCAGCTCTCGCGCAGCGTCGACGACCTGACGAGCGGCGCCGCCATGCCGAGCCGCTTCGTGACGCGGCGCGAGCAGGCGACCTGGCAGAACGCGCTCACGCTCGGTGCCGGCCAGCAACTCGTGGTCGCCTACGAGCATCTCTCCGAACGCGCTGCCGCCGACGGCTTCACGACCGAGCCGAAGCGTCGCAACGACGCCGTCGTGGTCGGCTACTCTGGCAGCCTCGATCGCCATGCCCTGCAAGCCGACCTGCGCCGCGACAAAAACTCCGACTACGGTGGCAACACCACCGGCCGGCTCGGTTATGCCTTCACGGTCCTGCCGGGGCTGAAGCTGCGTGCGCTCGCCGGCACCACCTTTCGGGCGCCGACCTTCAACGATCTCTACTACCCCGGCTATGGAGTCGCCACCGTGCGCCCGGAAAAGGGCCGCAGCGTCGAAGCGGGGGTGAGCTGGCAAGGCGGCACGAACAGTGCCTCGGCCACCGTGTTTCGAAACCGCGTTCGCGACCTCATCGGCTACCAGCCCGACCGCGCCTTCTGCCCGACCGGTCCGGCGTTCGACTCCGGCTGCGCCGGCAATGTCAGCCGTGCCCGCCTGCAAGGCGCGACCTTCGCCGGCAGCCAGCGCTGGGGCGGCTTCGCAGTACGCGCAAGCGTCGACCTGCTGGATGCCAAGGACGCCGACAGTGGCCAGCGGCTCGTGCGCCGCGCCGCCCACCAGGAAACGCTTGTCGCCGACTACGACGCCGGGCCATGGCGCATCGGCGCCTCCGGCCTCTTCGTCGGCTCGCGACCCGAAGGCAGCGTGGTGCTCGGCGGTTACGGCGTGCTCGACCTGCGCGCATCGTGGCGGTTGCAGCGCCAATGGCAGCTCGAAGCGAAGCTGCTCAACGCGCTCGATCACCGCATCGAGCCGGTGCGTGACTACCAAGGTATCGGCCGGCAGGCCTGGCTCGGTGTCCGCTTCGACAGCGTCGGCCTCTGATCGGCCATGAAGGTCGGCCGCCTGCTCGCCGCCACGGGCCTCGTGCTCGGCGTGTGCGCGATCGGCGTGCTGGCCGGCTCGTCGGGTTTCGGCTGGGCCGGGCCTGACATCTTCTGGGTCATTCGCGTGCCGCGTGTGCTCGCCGGCTTCGGGGCGGGCGCCGCGCTCGCCGTCTCCGGTGCGCTGATGCAGACGCTGACCCGCAACGCCCTCGCCGATCCCTACGTGCTCGGCGTTGCCGGTGGTGCGTCGGTGGGCGCGCTGGCCGTGATGCTGGCAGCCTCGGCGAGCGGCTATGGCGCCTCCGAGTGGGGCATCGCGTTCGGTGCTGCGGCTGGCGCAGGAGCGACGTCGGCGCTGCTGTTCGGCCTGATGTGGCGACGGCTCGCGGGCCAGTCGCCGGGCACCGACGCTTCCGCCGCGCTGCTGCTCGTCGGCGTCATGATCGGCTCGGGCTGCTCGGCGATCGTGGCGCTCATCCTGAGCCTCGCCGACGAGGGCCAGCTTCGCGGCATGGTTTTCTGGCTGCTCGGCGACCTCAATGGCGCGACGCACTGGGAGATCGTCTGGGTCGCACTCCTGCTGGCGCTGGCCATCGTCTGGCCCTCGGCGCGCGAGCTCGACTGGCTGGTGCGCGGCGACGCCTGGGCGGCGACGCTCGGGGTGCCGGTCGCGCGGCGCCGCCGCAGCGTGCTGCTCGCCGCCTCGCTCGCGACCGGCGCCGCGGTGGCCGTGGCCGGCGCCATCGGCTTCGTCGGCCTCGTCGTGCCGCATGTGCTGCGCCGGCTCGGCGTGCGTGCCGCGCCGCTTTTGCTGCCGGCGAGCGCGCTGCTCGGTGGCGCCTTCGTGGTCGCGGTCGACGCCGTGGCGCGCACGATCGTGGCGCCGCTGCAGTTGCCCGTCGGCGTGCTCGCCGCCGCGGTCGGCGTGCCGACCTTCATCGCGATGCTGCTGCGGCGGCCGGGCAGCGGAGCGCGGCCATGACGCCGGTCGACCTCGTCGTCGAAGGGCTCGCCCTCACGGCCGGCGGAGCGGCCCGCGGCAGGCTGTTGTTCGAGGGCCTCGACTTCCGCGTCGGTGCCGGCGAGCGCTGGGTCGTGATCGGTCCGAACGGCGCCGGCAAGTCGTCGCTGCTCGGCGCGCTCGCCGGCGTGTTTCCGGTGGCGCGCGGCCGCATCCTCGTCGACGGCCGGCCGGTCGCCGACTGGCCGCCGGCAGCACTGGCCGCGCGCCGCGCCTGGAGCCCGCAGTTCTGGTCCGATCCGTTCCCTTCGACGGTCGCGGAGACCGCAGCCCTGGCCCACGGCCGCAGCGCCGGCTGGCGACGCTGGCTCGGCGACGACGTGCCGGCCGAAGTGCGCCAGCGTCTCGACGAGCTCGCTCTGACGTCGCTGGCCGGGGCCGACGTGCAAAGCCTCTCTGGTGGCGAACGGCAGCGCGTCGCAATCGCGACGGCGCTGCTGCAGTCGGCGCCGCTGCTGCTGCTCGACGAGCCGGCCTCGCATCTCGACCCGGCCCACCAGCGCCTGTTGCTGACCGTGCTGCGCCGCCACGCGCAGGCCGGCGGCAGCGTCGTCGCGAGCCTGCACGACCTCGACCTCGCCTGGGATCTGGCCAGCCATTGCGTGCTGCTCGACGGCCGCGGTGGCGCGCTCGCCGGTTCACGCGACGAGGTGCTGGTGGCCGGCCGCCTGGCGGCGGTGTTCGGCGTCGCCATCGAGGCCATCGACGTGCGCGGCGCGCGCCGCTTCGTCGTCACCGACGCCGAGGCGAAGCAGCCATGAAGCGGCTCGGCTGGCTGCTGTGGCTGTGCGTCGCGTCGCCACTCGCGCAAGCGGTCTCCATGGTCGACGACAGCGGCCGCACCGTCGTGCTCGACAAGCCGCCCACACGCATCGTCACGCTCGCGCCGAGCCTGACCGAGCTCGTGTTCGCGGCCGGCGGCGGTGCTGCCATCGTCGGCACGACGTCGCTGAGCGACTACCCGGCCGCCGCGCTCCGGATCGTGCGCATCGGCGACGCGACGCGCCTCGACGTCGAGCGCATCCTGGCGCTCAAGCCCGATCTCCTGGTCGTCTGGCAGCGTGGCAACATGGGCCGCGAGATCGAGCAGATCGCCGCCGCCGGCGTGCCGCTGTTCCAGCTCGATCCGCGCAGGCTCGCCGACGTGCCGCGTGCGATCGAGCGTCTCGGCGTCCTGCTCGGCCACGAAGACGAAGCCGGTCGAAATGCGGCGGTGTTGCGCGCCTCTCTCGAGCGCCTGCGGGTCGCCCACGAAGGCGCCGCACCGGTCAGCGTTTTCTACCAGGTCTGGCAGAGCCCGCTGCTGACGCTCAACGGCGAGCATCTGATCTCCGACGTGATCGCGCTCTGCGGCGGCCGCAACGTCTTCGCCGACGTCCTTCCGCTGGTGCCGGCGGTGTCGGTCGAGGCGGTCGTCGCCGCGGATCCCGAGGCCATCGTCAGCGCCGGCGAGGCGGGCGGGCGAGCGGCCGCGTGGCAGCGCGCGCCTTCGTCGGCGAGCCTCGCGCCGTGGCGCCGCCATGCCCGAATGACGGCGGTGCGGCGCGGCTGGCTCTTTACCCTGAACGGCGACCTCATCAGCCGCCAGGGCCCGCGCATCGCGCAGGGTGCCGAGGCGATGTGCGCCGCGCTCGACGAGGTCAGGCGGGAGCGGTCGGGCCGGTGATCCGTTGTGGCGCTGACGTGCGGCGCAGCGCCGGCGGCGCCGAGTCGCACCACCGCGCCACGGCGCAGGCCTGGCACAGCGGCCGCTTCGCGAGGCACACGTAGCGTCCGTGCAGGATGAGCCAGTGGTGGGCGTGCTGCATGAACTCTTCGGGCACGCGTTTCAGCAGGCCGAGCTCGACCTCGAGCGGCGTCCGGCCGAGCGCCAGGCCGGTGCGGTTGGCGACCCGAAACACATGCGTGTCGACGGCCAGGGTGGCCTCGCCGAAGGCGTTGTTCATCACCACATTGGCGGTCTTCCTGCCGACCCCGGGCAGCGCTTCCAGCGCCTCGCGGCTGCGCGGCACCTCGCCGCCGTGCTCGTCGACGAGGATGCGGCAGGTCGCGTGCAGGTTCTTCGCCTTGGTGCGGAACAGACCGATCGACTTGACGGCGTCTTCGAGAGCCGCCGGGCCGAGGGCCAGCATCTTCTGCGGTGTCGGCGCCACCGCGAAGAGGCGCCGTGTCGCCTTGTTGACGCCCTTGTCGGTGGCCTGCGCCGAGAGCAGCACGGCGGCGAGCAACTCGAACACGCTCGCATATTCGAGCTCGCTCTTCGGCTCCGGATTGGCAGCGCGCAGGGTGGCGAAGAAGGGCGTGATGTCTGCGGTCTTCATGCCGACTCGAGTCGTAAGCGATGGGCAGCGTAGCGGTCGCGTGCGCGGTCGGCTTCGGCCGTGCTCCAGGCCGACCAGCCGGTGCGCGTGCCGCTCGCGTTGACGAGCGAGATGCAGTCGACCGGGCAGACCGGCAGGCAGAGCTCGCAGCCGGTGCAAAGCTCGCCGATGACGACATGCATCTGCTTCGCCGCGCCGACGATGGCGTCGACCGGGCAGGCTTTGAGGCAGAGCGCGCAGCCGATGCACCACGCCTCGTCGACGATGGCGACGGTGCGCGGGCCTTCGACACCACAAGCCGCATCGATCGGCACGACGGCTCGGCCGCTCAGGCCGGCCAGACGCGCGACGCCTTCGGCGCCACCGGGCGGGCAGCGGTCGATGGCCGCGGCGTCGATCGCGATCGCTTCGGCGTAGCCGCGGCAGTCGTCGTAGCCGCAGCGCCGGCACTGCGTCTGCGGCAAGGCGTCGAGCAAGCTCGACGCGAGCTCGGACACCGCCATCGCTACCGCCATCGCCGGCGCCCTCAGGCCCTGGCGACGGCGCGCTTGCGGCGCACGGCAGTGGGCTTCGTCGCTGCAGCCTTGCGGACCGGATCCGACGGCCGCGCATCGGAGGTGCCGAGCAGTCGTTGCGACGGCTTCGCCCTGGCGCCGCTGACGACGTGGTACGAGGCGATGAACTCGCGGACTCGCGGGTAGACCTTCTCGCGCCAGCGCCGCCCCGAGAAGATGCCGTAGTGGCCGGCGCCCATGGCGTCGTAGTGGAACTGCCGGCTCTTCGGAATGCCGGTGCAGAGGTCGTGTGCGGCCCGTGTCTGGCCGGCACCGGAGATGTCGTCGAGTTCGCCTTCGATCGTCAACAGGGCGGTGGTCGTGATGTCTTGCGGGCGAACGAGCTTGCCCTTGACGTGCCATGTGCCCTTGACCAGCGAGAAGTCCTGGAACACGGTCGCGATGGTGTCGAGGTAGTACTCGGCCGGCATGTCGAGCACGGCGTTGTACTCGTCGTAGAAATCGCGGTGGAAGTCGGACTTGTCGCCGTCGCCGCGCACCAGGTCGAGGAAGTAGTCGTAGTGCGACTTCAGGTGCCGGTCGGGGTTCATGGCGATGAAGCCGGCGTGTTGCAGGAAGCCGGGATATACGGCGCGGCCAGCGCCCGGGTAGTTCACCGGCACGCGGTGGATGACGTTGTTCTCGAACCAGGAATGGCTCTTGTTGGTGGCGAGATTGTTGACAGAAGTCGGGGTTTTTCGGGCGTCGATCGGGCCGCCCATCATCGTCATCGTGCGTGGCGTCGGCTCGCCGGCGCTGGCCATCAGCGAGATCGCCGCGAGCACCGGCACGGTGGGCTGGCAGACCGAGATCACGTTGACCTCCGGGCCGATGGAGCGGATGAATTCCTGCACGTAGGCGACGTAGTCGTCGAGGTGGAACGGGCCCTTCGATTCG
>JAYTYH010000063.1:0-5050 GCA_043742485.1 Rhizobacter sp. | reverse complement strand
TGCCGCCGAAGAGCGGCCCCATCCAGCCCACGCCGATCATGAACGTCACCGCGACGCGAGGCGTGGAAGTCAGGAACGGCGCCGCCAGGGCCGTGCCCGTGCAGGGTGCCGATGCGGCCGCGTCGGCGAAGGAGCTCAGGCCAATGCTCGACGCGCGGGAGAAGACGACACGCGGCGCCTACCAGCAGCTCGTCGCCGCGCAGCCCAGGCTCGAGGCCGCGGTCGCCGCGGCAGAGAGCGACCAGAAGAAGACGCTCGAGGCGCGCATGGGCGCCCTCGACAAGCACCTGACCAGCCTGCAAGCCGAGCTCAAGGCGATCGACAGCGACCGCAAGGCGCTCGACAGCGTCGGCACCACCGCCGTCGGCTACAACGCCATCCTGGCGCGCATGAAGGCGCCGGTGGGCACCGGCAAGACGACCGCGGTCGACGCGCACGACAACGCCTTCGAGGCCTCGCCGCTGAAGAAGACCACGACCACCGTGACCTCCGACTATGCCGACGGCAAGGCGACCACGCGCACGACCGAAGCGCGCGCCAGCCTTGGCGCCGACGGCCTGGCGCGCACGAAGACGACCACGAACGAAGTCCTGCAGGGCGACAACCGCAGCACCGGCACCGTCGCCAGCAGGACCGGCCTCGGCCTCGACGGCTTCAGCCAGGAAAGGAGCGCGAAGATCGACCGCGACGTCGATGGCGCGAAGAGCGGCGCCGAGAAGAACACGGCGCTGAAGGTGGGCCTCGGCGGCGCTTCGCGCACCACCGAAGAAAAGATCAGCGGCGCCGACGGCACCGGCTCGGCGAAGAGCACGAGTCGGGGCGGTGAGCGCGGCGACGGCAAGGCCGGCTACAAGGGCGTGGCCACCACCACCGCGATCGACAAGGACGGCAACGAGCAGAAGGTCACGACCACGAACAAGGGCGGCCTGATCGCCGGCAAGGAGGGCATCGGCGGCTACGGCGAACGCAAGAAGGCGTTCGAGCGCAAGGGCAAGAACGGCCTGACGACGGGCGCCGTCGCCGGGCTCATCGCCAACGTCGTATGCAACGTCGAGGCGCGCAAGACCGAGCCGCCGACCTACGACCTGTCGATCTCCATCAACCTCGGCATGAGCGTCTCGCTCTCGTCGAAGAAGGAGCAGGGCGAAGCCAAGCCGGAGACGATGCGCGACAAGGGCTCGGGCAGCGTCGGCGCCAGCGCCAGCGGTTCGGTGGCGGTGTACATGAAGCGCCACTACATCCTCGACGAGGCCGCCGCCTCGGCCTACGTGGCCTCGGTGGAGAGCGCATCGGCCGGTGAGGGCGGCGGCACGGAGCAGGAGTTCGCGATCATTCGCCTAGGCCTCTCGGAAGGCTGGGACGCGGCCCGCACCGCCTTCCTCGCCGTCTCCGGCAAGTCGCTCGTGCCGGCCGAGTTGGCCAAGCTGCGCGAGGGCGATTCGGTCGAGAGCGGCTCGAAGAGGAAGGCCGGCGGCGGTGTCAGCGCCGGCGCCAAGGGCGTCGGCCTCGACGCCGGTTACGAGGTCGGCCGCGACGAATCGACCAAGGTCACGAAGGAGAAGGACGGCAAGCTCACCTACGACACCTCGCAGGGCGACTCGCAGAAGCTCTCCGGCGCGGCGAAGGTCAGCGTCGGCGTGGTCGAGGGCGGCTTCAGCCTGTCGCACGCGATGACGACGTCGACTGGCTACAAGATCTCGATCGACCCGGCGGCGCAGGGCGCTGCGGAGATGCAGAAGGCGCTGGCCGCGTGCAAGAGCCAGGGCGAGCTCGACGCCTTTGCTCGCAATTACCCGGCCGCGGTGCAGGAGCGCACAACGGGCAAGGGCACGGCCGATACGCAGGGCGCGTCGATCGGCATCGGCGGCGCCAAGGCCGCCGTCGGCTTCGGCAACAGCCTCGACGAGCAGGACACGCGCGACAAGGACGGCAAGCTGATCAGGCGCACCGTCACCGGCGCCAACCAGGGCGGCCTCGAGCTCTCGGTCGGCAAGCTCGAGGTCGGCGATTCGGCGCAGGAAAAGGCGGTCGCCGAGATCGACGGCGAAGGCCACGCCGAGCTCGACGTCGGCAAGACCAGCACCTCGACCGACGCCCTCAAGCTCTACGACTCCGTCACCGGCAAGGGTCCGAAGAAGGGCGTGCTCGCCAAGGCCACCGGCGGTGCCACCGACGACACCGACAGCAGCAACGTCGAGAAGATCCGCCTCGCCAGCGCCGACCTGAAGTACCTCGGCTACCTCGCCTGCAACGACTTTCCAAAGTGGATGAAGGCGTGCAACAGCCCGCGCAGCCTGCCCGACTGGCGCGCGGCCGGCCAGGCCGTGGCCCGCGCCGGCGGCAGCGAGGCCGTGGTTGCCGAGCAGCTCGCCCGCTTCGTCGGCAAGGACAGCGTCGGCCGCAAGGATGTGGTGACCATGGCCGTGCGCACGGCCGGCGACGTGTCGAGCGGCTCGCGCTCCGAGTTTCCCGAGGGCCTGACCAAGCTCGAGCCCGACTACAACTCGCTCGTGCTCGCGGACGCCGAAGCCACGCTCGCCAAGCTGGCCAAGACCCCCGACGGCGCCAAGCAAGTCGCCAGCAGCGGCGCCGAGATGCTCGCCAAGCTCGAGCAGCTCTATCGCTCGCTCTCCAGCGCGAAGTTCGCGCAGCCGGCGGTGCAGGCCGAGATGCTCGGCGCCATCAACGCGCGCAAGGACAAGCTCAGGGCGGCGCTGCGGGTGCTCGCCGGCGGCAAGGCCGACGAGCTCTCGGGCGACGAGACGACGGAGCAGTACAACGACCTGCTGCGGGGCTGCACCGACAACAAGTACATCGAGACCGGCTGCTTCGAGCAGCTCGTCAGGCTCAACAACGAGGTCGGCGAGGCCGTTGCCATCGCCAAGCTCATCAAGCAGCTGCGCGACCTGCATGCGCTCTGGTCGCCGAAGTACGACGCGATGGCGGCGCTGGCGCAGGAGCACGGCTATGGCAAGGACATCTACTGGCACTACAAGCCGGACACCGCCCGCTTCGAGAAGGCCGTCAAGGGCGCGCCCGGTGCGGCCACGGCCGAGGTGCCCGAGACGGCGGACAAGCGCGTCAAGCCCAAGCAGGTGGTGGCCGACGAAGCCGCTGCCAACCAGGGCTTTCGCGACATGCAGGACGAGTCGCTGAAGAAGATGAAGGCGATGGCGCAGCAGATCCCGGCACTGCGCAGCCGGGTGCTGGCCTTGTCGAAGCAGCTCGAAGACCTGGCCGAGGCCGACTACAAGGCCGCCGCCGACAAGCTCTTCGGCCAGGCCAAGTCGCTCTTCATGAGCGCCGAGGGCATGATGGCCCGCTGCAAGCCGAACCATGTGCCGGACATGATGGCCTACGGCGCGCCAGCCCTGGAAGACTACAACCAGGCCATCGCGCTGCTGTCGAAAGGCGTGGCGCTCTACCCGAAGGCGGCGGCGAAGAAGAAGTGACCGTGACCATCCGGCCGCCATGATCGTTCACATCGTCGACGGCACCTACGAGCTGTTCCGCCACTTCTACGGCCAGCGCCGCTTCAACAAGGGCAACGACGCGCCGCTCGGCGCTGCGGGCGGCGTGCTGAAGTCGGTGCTCGAGATTGTCGAGCAGGGCGAGCCGTACATCGGCGTCGTCGGCGACCGCGTCGTGCAGGTCGACCGCAAGGACAAGGCGATCCGCGATGCCGGCGCAGTCAAGGTGAAGTTCGACGTCGAGCCGGTGCTGATCCCCGACTGACTGGCTCTCGTCGGTGACGCCGCCGATGGCTTTGCGGGCATTGCCGGCCTTCGACGCCTGGACGCAGCGCGCCGCTGCACCGCGCCTGCTCGCCCGCTGCCTCGCCGCCCGGGCGGCGCTCGCCGCGTAGTCGCCGCCTCGAACGACGACCGGCTCAGTCGCGAAACAAGACGTTGAGCTCGCCGCCCGGAGCGCCGTCGGCAAAGCCATCGAAGCGGCCTTGCTCGGCGATGCCTTTGGCGGCGCGCATGAAGCCGCCCCATGCTGCACGCGCCAGGGCGCCGCCGACGCTGACGCGGCGCACGCCGAGGCCGGCGATGTCGGCCATCGTCAGCTCGCTGACCGAGCCGATGAGCAGGTTGACCGGCTTCGGCGCCACCGCCGCGACCACGGCGGCGATGTCGTCGCGGCGGCCGATGCCGGGCGCGTAGAGGCAGTCGGCGCCGGCCTCGGCGTAGGCCCGGAGCCGGGCGATGGTGTCGGCGAGGTCCGGTCGGCCGACGATGAAGTTCTCGGCGCGGCCGATCAGCAGCGTCTGGCTGCCGGCGGCGTCGATGGCGCGGCGGGCGGCGCGCAGGCGCGCTACTGCAGCGTCGATGCTGTGCAAAGGATCGGCGGCGTTGCCGGTGGCGTCTTCGATCGAGAGGCCGGCGACACCGGTGGCCACGGCGAGCCGCACGCTCTCGGCGACGGCCTCGGGGTCGGCACCGAAGCCGCTCTCGAAGTCGGCGTTGACGGGCAGCTCGGTGGCGGCGACGAGCTCGCGAAGATGGGCCAGCACCTGGTCGCGCGAGAGGCCGCCGTCGGCCCGGCCGAGCGCCCAGGCTGCGCCGGCGCTCGTCGACGCCAGCGCCTTGAAGCCGAGGCTTTGCAAGGCGCGCGCACTGCCGATGTCCCACGGATTCGGCAGCACGAAACAGCCTGACTCGTGGAGTGTGCGAAAGGCCTGCCGACGGGCGGCGATGGCGGCGGCGGTGGGGGGCGGGGAAGCTGGCGTGGCAGGCGACATGGCGGTGATTGTGGGGAAGGCTGGCCTGCGCACCGTTCGCCCTGGCGCGAACCGTCGGTCCGGCCCGCCTCAAGTGTGCCGCCGCGCCGCCGATCTCCGACAGGATGTCTTCCGTGCCGCGCCCATGCTCCAGCTCGACGTCCTGAGCTCGTTCGCCATTTGCGGCGCCGGCTCGTTGGTGGGCGCTGCCATGCTGCGGCCGGCACTGACGAACGACGCGGCCGGCGCCGAGGCGCTGCGCATCTGCCGCGGCGGCTACGCGGTAGTCGGCATCGGCCTGCTGCTGCCGGTGCCGTTCGCCGCGCC
>JAYTYH010000062.1:0-3205 GCA_043742485.1 Rhizobacter sp. | reverse complement strand
AACGTCTGGGCACCGATGTCGGTCGACGAGAAGCGCCAGTTCGTCTTCCTGCCGACCTCGAGCCCGAGCCCCGACTTCTTCGGCGGCGCCCGGCCAGGCGCCAACGCGCACGCCGATTCGGTCGTGGCGCTGCACGCCCACGACGGCTCCCTGGCATGGGCTTTCCAGATCGTCAAGCACGACGTCTGGGACTACGACGTGCCCGCGCAGCCGACGCTGGCCACGCTGGCCATCGATGGCCGGCCTCGCGATGTCGTCGTGCAGGCCACCAAGCAGGGCCTCGTTTTCGTTCTCGACCGCGACACCGGCCGGCCGCTCTTTCCGGTCGAGGAGCGCGCCGTTCCGCAAGGCGGCGTGGCCGGCGAGACGCTGTCGCCGACGCAGACCTTTCCCGTCGATCTGCCGCCGCTCGTGCCCACGACGCTGCGCCCCGAAGACGCCTTCGGCTTCACCTTCTTCGATCGCCACGCCTGCCGCGACCGCATCGCGTCGCTGCGCAACGAAGGCCTCTACACGCCGCCGAGCCTGCAGGGCAGCCTGCTGTTTCCGTTCACCGGCGGCGGCGCCAACTGGGGCGGAGTCGCGATCGATCCGCTCGGCATCGTCTACGTGAATACCTCGCGCGCGCCACATGCCGTGCGGCTGATCCCGCGGGCCGACTTCGCCGGCGTCAAGGAACGCAATGCCGGCAAGGAAGCCAGCCCGCAGGCAGGCACGCCCTACGGCATGCTGCGTGAGCTCGTCGCTTCACCCTTCGGTGCGCCGTGCAACCCGCCGCCATGGGGGACGCTGGCAGCGCTCGATCTGGGCAGCCACAAGCTGCTGTGGGAAGTCGGCCTCGGCACGACGGAGGACCGCCTGCCGTTCGGCATCGCACTGAAGACCGGCATGCCGAACTTCGGCGGACCGGTGGCGACGGCGAGCGGGCTGGTGTTCATCGGCGCCGCCACCGATCGGTATCTGCGCGCCTTCGATACACGTCACGGCACGGAACTCTGGCGCGGCCGGCTTCCCGCCGCCGGCATGGCCACGCCGATGACCTACGTGTGGCGCGGCCGCCAATACGTGGTGATCGCGGCCGGCGGTCACGGCGAGTCGGGCACCGAGACCTCCGACGCCGTCGTCGCCTTCGTGTTGCCAGTGGCCGGCGAGCCGGTGCGCAGCTGGTGGGACGCGCACGTCGAACAACCCGGCGGCCACGCCACGGTGGGCTTCACGGTCGCGGGCCTGTTCGTCGCTCTCGCGCTGTGCCTGCTCGTTTCGAGGCGCGCGCGGCGAAATCGCTCGCCCCGCGCGCCGGCAGCGAAGGGCTAGCTCGCGCCGCTGTGGAGGCTCGCCTCGGCCCGCACCGGCAGCTTCCAGCCCGGCCGCACGAAGTGGCAGGTGTAGCCGTTCGGGATGCGCTCGAGGTAGTCCTGGTGCTCGGGCTCGGCCTGCCAGAACGGGCCGACTGCTGCGACTCCGGTGACGACGCGGCCCGGCCACAGGCCCGACGCGTTCACGTCGGCGATGGTGTCTTCGGCGACGCGCTTCTGCTCTTCGCTCGTGTAGAAGATCGCCGAGCGATAACCAGGGCCGACGTCGTTGCCCTGCCGGTTGCGCGTGCTCGGGTCGTGGACCTGGAAAAAGAATTCGAGCAGCTTGCGAAAGCTGAGCTTGGTCGGATCGAACACGACCTCCAGCGCCTCGGCGTGGTTGCCGTGGTTGCGATAAGTCGCGTTGGGAACTTCGCCGCCCGAGTAGCCGACGCGCGTGGAGATCACGCCGTTCATCTTGCGGACGAGGTCCTGCATGCCCCAGAAGCAGCCGCCGGCCAGCACCGCGCGTTCTTCGCTCGCTTGGCCACTCACTTGCCCGCTCATTTCACTTCCTCCACCTGGTCGACATAGGTGCCGTAGCCCTCGGCCGCCATGTCGTCGCGGTGGACGAAGCGAAGCGACGCCGAGTTGATGCAATAGCGCAGGCCACCGCGGTCGCGTGGGCCGTCTTCGAAGACGTGGCCGAGGTGGCTGTCGGCGTTGGCCGAGCGCACTTCGGTGCGCACAGTGCCGTGCGACGTATCTTGCAGTTCGTTGACGTTGAGCGGCTCGATCGGCTTCGTGAAACTCGGCCAGCCGCAATGCGACTCGAACTTGTCGGCCGACGCGAACAAGGGCTCGCCGGAGACGATGTCGACATAGATGCCGGGCTCTTCGTTGTCGAGCAGCTCGCCGGTGCCCGGGTGCTCGGTGCCGGCGTTCTGGGTGACCCGGTACTGTTCGGGCGTGAGCCGGGCGACGGCCTCGGCGGTTTTGCGATAGTTGGCCATGGTGTCCTTTCGGGAAACGAAGGTTAGCGAAAGTCGCTGCCGGGCGGCGCCTTCGCGGCGATGGCCCCAACCCGGGATGTCATGGCGGCCGCGGCGCTTTCAACCGGAGTCTCGACGGCGCGGAAAGACCGTCTGCCCCGCGATGGGGCGCATCGATTGCTCGCCGGGCACCGAGGCCCCCGATTCCGCCTGCGCCGGCCGCCGCACCGCTCCAGATGTGGGGCGGTGTCGAGTGCACCATCGACCGCGTCGAAGACCGGTTCCATACCCAGCTCGACCGCAGCGGTCACGTCGACCGCGACGACGAGCTGGAGCGGGCACGCGACGCCGGCGTGCTGGTGCCCGGCGCCTGCCTTTAGCCGGCGTTCGACCGTCCGGACTGGAACGACGAATGGCACTGGCACAACATCGGCCTCTGGGACGTCGGCCAAAGCAGCCAGAGCAGCGGCCACGCCGATGTCGAGACCGTGCCGACGATGCAGCCGCCATGGCTCACCGATCCGGCCCCGCGCGAGGTCGCGTGGGGCGACATTGCCGAGCTACAGCTTTTCCGTCTCGCCCGCCGCCGGCTGCCAGCGCATCAGGCGCTTCTCGACGCGGCCGACGGCGCCGTCGAGGGCGAGCGCGAAGACGGTGAGCACGAGGATGCCGGCCATCACGGTGTTGATGTCGAACGAGCCTTCGGCTTGCAGGATCAGGTAGCCGACGCCGCGTGACGAGCCGAGGTACTCGCCCACCACCGCGCCCACGAACGCCAGGCCGACACTGGTGTGCAGCGAGCTGAAGACCCAGCTCGTGGCGCTCGGCAGATAGACGTGGCGGAGCAGCTGCCTGTGGTTGGCGCCGAGCATGCGGGCGTTGGCCAGCACCACCGGGCTGACCTCCTTCACGCCCTGG
>JAYTYH010000061.1:0-3881 GCA_043742485.1 Rhizobacter sp. | reverse complement strand
GATGACGGCATCGTGACGCGGGGGTGGCAATTCGTCGCGAGGATAAGGGCAGCCCCAGCGCGGGCGAGGGCCGCCGCCTAAAATTGGCACCTTCCGAATTCGCGGCACGCTCCGCTGCCGCCTTTATGCTTCTTCCCGACATCGCCCCAGGCAAGCGCTTCGCCCTGCCCCGCCCGCACGGCTCGGCCGACGCGCTGCTGCTGGCTCGTTACGCCGTCAAAGAACGGGGCCAAGGCGCGCTGCTCGCCGTCTTCACCGCCGAGCCGGCCGACACCCAGCGGCTCGCCGACGAGCTGCCGTTCTTCGCCCCGGACCTGCGCGTCGCCGTCTTCCCCGACTGGGAGACACTGCCCTACGACACCTTCTCGCCGCACCAAGACCTGATCTCGGAACGCCTGGCGACGCTCTGGCGAATCCAGCGCGGCGACGTCGACGTCGTCCTCATGCCGGCCTCGACGGCGCTGGTCCGGCTCGCCCCGCCGGCCTTCATGGCCGGCTACACCTTCCACTTCACGCAGAAGCAGCGCCTCGACGAGGCCGCGCTCAAGGCACAGCTGACGCTGGCCGGCTACACGCACGTGAGCCAGGTCGTCTCGCCGGGCGAATACGCGGTACGCGGCGGCCTCATCGACCTGTTCCCGATGGGCGCGCCGGTGCCCTACCGCGTCGACCTGTTCGGCGACGAGATCGATTCGATCCGCACCTTCGATCCCGATACCCAACGCAGCCTCTATCCGGTGCCCGAAGTGCGCCTGCTGCCCGGCCGCGAGTTCCCGATGGACGAAGCGGCGCGGGCCGCGTTCAGGTCGCGCTGGCGCGAGCGGATGGAGGGCGACCCGACCAAGGTGCGCGTTTACAAGGACATCGGCGCCGGCATCGCGACGGCCGGCATCGAGTACTACCTGCCGCTCTTCTTTGACGCCACTGCGACCATCTTCGACTACCTCGGCGGCGCTGCCACGCTGGTGCTGCACGGCGACGTCGACGAGGCGTTGCAGCGCTTCTGGACCGACACGCGCGAGCGCCACCGCTTCTTCCAGCATGACCGCGAGCGGCCCGTCCTGCCGCCGGAAGCGTTGTTCCTCAAGCCCGAGGAGTTCTTCGCCACCTGCGGCGAACACGCCCAGCTGACGCTGCGCACCCGCGGCGACGAAACCGCGCCGTGGGCCTGGGCGTTGCCCGACCTCAGCGTCGACCGTGGTGCACCCGAGCCGCTGAGGCGGCTGCAGCAGCACGTCGCCGCGTCGCCGCACCGCGTCCTCATCGTCGCCGAGAGCGAAGGCCGGCGCGAGAGCTTGCTGGAGCTGCTGCGCGACAGCCGCATCGATCCGCCGAGCGTCGCGTCGCTGGCCGACTTCGAGGTCGGCAGCGAGCGCTTCGCGATCGCCGTGGCGCCGCTCGCGCAAGGCTTCGCCGCGGCGAGCGCCGGCGGCGAGGCCGCACGCACGATCGAGTTCGTCACCGAGACCGAGCTGTTCGCGATGCCGCCCGCCACGCGCCGGCGCCGGCGCCAGGAGCAGACGAGCGACGTCAACGCCCTCATCAAGGACCTCTCGGAGCTGAAAGTGGGCGACCCGGTCGTGCACGTCAACCACGGCATCGGCCGCTACCTCGGCCTGACCACGATCGCACTCGGTGGCGCCGAAGAAGAGGCCGCCGAGTTCCTGCAGCTCGAATACGCCGACAAGGCGACGCTCTACGTGCCGGTGGCGCAACTCCATCTCATCGCCCGCTACACCGGCGTCAGTGCCGAAGAGGCGCCGCTGCACCGGCTCGGCTCAGGCCAGTGGGACAAGGCCCGCCGCAAGGCCGCCGAGCAGGTCCGCGACACCGCGGCCGAGCTGCTCAACCTCTACGCCCGCCGTGCCGCCCGCGAGGGCCATCCGTTCCGCTTCCAGCCGCACGACTACGAGGCCTTCGCGGCCAGCTTCGGCTTCGAGGAAACGCCCGACCAACACGCCGCCATCCACGCCGTGATCCAGGACATGATTTCGCCGCGGCCGATGGACCGCCTCATCTGCGGCGACGTCGGCTTCGGCAAGACCGAGGTCGCGCTTCGGGCCGCGTTCGTGGCCGTCACCGGTGGCAAGCAGGTCGCCATCCTGGCGCCGACGACGCTGCTCGCCGAGCAGCATCACCAGAACATCGCCGACCGCTTCGGCAAGTGGCCGATCAAGGTCGCCGAGCTGTCGCGCTTCCGGTCGCCGAAGGAGGTGAAGGCCAATCTCGAGGGCCTGGCCGACGGCACCGTCGACATCGTCGTCGGCACCCACAAGCTGCTCTCGGCCGACGTCAAGTTCGCGCGCCTCGGCCTGCTCGTGATCGACGAGGAGCACCGCTTCGGCGTCCGCCACAAGGAGATGATCAAGGCGATGCGGGCCGAGGTCGACGTGCTCACACTCACGGCGACGCCGATCCCGAGAACGTTGGGAATGGCATTGGAAGGCCTGCGCGACCTCTCGGTGATCGCGACCGCACCGCAGCGCCGCCTGGCGATCAAGACCTTCGTTCGCAACGAGGGCGCGAGCACGATCCGCGAGGCGATGCTGCGCGAGCTCAAGCGCGGCGGCCAGCTCTACTTCCTGCACAACGACGTCGCCACCATCGAGCATCGCCGCGAGACGCTGCAGGCGCTGGTGCCGGAGGCGCGCATCGCCGTCGCCCACGGCCAGATGCAGGAGCGCGAGCTCGAGCGCGTGATGCGCGACTTCGTGGCGCAGCGCCACAACGTGCTGCTCTGCTCGACCATCATCGAGACCGGCATCGACGTGCCGAGCGCCAACACGATCATCATGAGCCGCGCCGACAAGTTCGGCCTGGCCCAGCTGCACCAGCTGCGCGGCCGCGTCGGCCGCTCGCACCACCAGGCCTACGCCTACCTCATGGTCCCCGACGTCGAGGGCCTTACCAAGCAGGCGGCGCAGCGGCTCGATGCCATTCAGCAGATGGAAGAGCTGGGCTCCGGTTTCTACCTGGCGATGCACGACCTCGAGATCCGCGGCGCCGGCGAGGTGCTTGGCGACAACCAGAGCGGCAACATGATGGAGGTCGGCTTCCAGCTCTACAACGACATGCTGAGTGAAGCGGTGCGGGCGCTGAAGGCCGGACGCGAGCCCGATCTGCTCAGCCCGTTGTCGGCGGTGACCGAGATCAATCTGCACGCACCGGCGTTGTTGCCCGACAGCTACTGCGGCGACGTCCACATCCGGCTCTCGCTCTACAAACGCCTCGCCAGTGCCGCCAAGCCCGAGCAGATCGACGCCATGCTCGAGGAGATCACCGACCGCTTCGGCAAGCTGCCGCCGCAAGGCCAGGCGCTGTTCGACGTGCACCGCCTGCGCGTGCTGGCCAAGAGCTACGGCGTGATGAGGATCGACGCCGGCGAGGCGGTGACGATGATCACCTTTGCGGCGAACCCGCCGTTCGAGGCCATCCGCATCATCGAGCTGGTCCAGAAGAACAAGCACATCAAGCTCGCCGGCAACGAGAAGCTGCGCATCGAGCGCGCGGCGCCCGAGGTCAAGGACCGTGTGCAGCTCGTGCGCGACGTGCTGCGCATGCTCGGCACGCCGCGTGAGTCGGCGACCGGGTCGGTGCGCGCCGCCCTCGCCGGCTGAGAGCTAGCAGGCATTGCATCCGGTTTCAATGACCAGCGCCGGAGGCGGTGGTGCCGGCATGCGAGTTGGACGCTGCCGGGGCTCGAACTCGGCCGTGTTGACGCGGACCTCGACGATTTAGAGTTCTTCAGACGCCCCAGCCGCCGACGTAGCCCACCGCCTAGGCGCCGACGTGGGCGCCGGCGCTGACCAGACGCTTCAGGTGCTGTAGTCGATCGGTTGTCGAACGCAGGAAGGCGAAGTGACCGACGTGTGGTTTTGCGC
>JAYTYH010000060.1:0-6179 GCA_043742485.1 Rhizobacter sp. | reverse complement strand
TGGAACGCCATGAGCGCCGCCAGCGTCGCCATCGTGTCGGCTTCGTGCAGCGGCTTGTCGTCGCGGATCTTCAGAATGCGCGGAAAGCGCACGGCGATGCCGCTCTTGTGGCGGCCGCTGCGGTTGATGCCCTCGAATCCCAGCTCGAAGACCAGTGTCGGCTTCACGCTTCGCACCGGACCGAACTTCTCGAGGGTATCGCGCCGGATGATGCGGTCGACGACCTTGAACTCCTCGTCGGTGAGGCCGGAGTAGGCCTTGGCGAACGCCACCAGCTGCAACTCGCCTGACTGCAGCGGCTCGCGCTTCGCGATCGCCTCGACGACTGCCTGCGCCTCGGCTGCGTCCGCCGGCGCCCGGCTCCAGACCGCGAACGTGTAATCGGTGTAGACGCTGGCGCGGCGGCCGTGGCCGGCCTGCGCGTAGATGAGCACGCAGTCGACGCTGAGCGGATCGATCTTCCATTTCCACCACGTGCCGGCGGCGAGATCGTCCTGCTTCCTGCGGCCGGTGCCGTAGCGCGCCTGGCGGTGCTTGAGCATGAAGCCCTCGACGCCGCGCTGGCGTGACTCGTGGCGCAGCTCGGCCAGCTCGGCCCAGCTCGCTCGCACTTCGAGCGGCGACAGATGGATGGCGTCGTGGCCGGCCGCGAGCGCTTCGAGAAGCTCGCGGCGCTCGCCTTGGGTTCGCTCGCGCAGGTCGATGCCGCCCTGCTCGAGAACGTCATAGGCGATGAAGCCGGCCGGCGCGTCGGCGAGCACCTTCTTCGTCAGCAGCTTGCGACCGATGCGTTGTTGCAGCAGGGCGAAGGGTTGCACCCTCTCGTCCTTCCAGACCACGATCTCGCCGTCGAGCACGGTGCCATCGTCCAGTGTCGCTGCCGCGGCAACGACCTCCGGGAAGCGCTCGGTGATCAGCTCCTCGCCACGTGACCAGATCCAGACCTGGCCGCCGCGCTTGACCACCTGGGCGCGGATGCCATCGTATTTCCACTCGACGATCCAGTCGACCGGCGCGCCGAGCTTGCGGTCGAAGCCGGCGTGCGGCGTGTCGAGTTGGTGGGCCAGGAAGAAGGGATAGGGCTGGCCGAGATCGATGGGGCCGTCGTCGCTGTTCGAGGTCAGTCGCGTGTAGCGCTCGGCCGTCGGGCCGACGCGGCCGTCGGTGTAGCCCATCATGCGCTGGGCCACGAGCTTGGTGTCGATGCCGGCGCCCTCGGCGAGCGCCCGCTGCACCAGCAGCTTGCTGACGCCGACCCGGAAGCTGCCGCCGATGAGCTTGTTGAGGAGGAAGCGGCACGAGGTGTCGAGCTCGTTCCAGTACGAGGCGACGCGCAGACCCTGCTCCTCGGGCGAGAGGCCGCGCAGTGTCAGCAGGCGCTCCTCGATCCATTCGGCGAGGCCGATGTCGCTCTCGTGCTCGGGCGGCGGCAACACGTGCGCGACCGTCTCCGAGAAGTCGCCGACAGCCTGGTAGCAGGCGTCGAACAGCCACTCGTCGATGCCGGCGCTGCGGCGGGCAATGGCCCACAACACACCGCTCGGCACGACCTGGCGCGGTTTGCCACCGGCGAGGAAGTAGACCGCCCAGGCGGCATCGCGCGGCGCGGCCACGGCGAAGTAGCGCTTCAGCGCGTCGACCTTGGCGAGCGTCGCCGTACTGCGGTCGAGTTCGGCGAAGAGCTCGGCGAATCGCTTCATGCGGCGGCTTCGGAAGCGTCCGCGGCGGCGGCGGATGGTGCGGTCTGCGGAGCTGCGACCTCGTCGTCGTCGGTGCCGTATTCGGTCTGGAACGAGCCAGCCTCGAGGCCCTGATCGCTCAGCCAACGGACCATCACCGCCTCGTAGCCATGCGTGACGATGACGCGCTCGGCGCCCGTGGCTGCGATGGCGCGTTGCAGGCCCGGCCAGTCTGCGTGGTCGCTGAGCACGAAGCCGCGGTCGACGGCGCGGCGGCGACGGGCGCCGCGCAGCTGCATCCAGCCGCTGGCGAACGCGTCGCTGTAGTCGCCGAAGCGGCGCGTCCACACCGAGCCCTGTACCGACGGCGGCGCGACGATCAAGGAGCGCTTGAACTCGGCCTTGTCCTTGACCTCGGTGGCAAGCCGCGTCTCGGGAAGGGCGACGCCGGCGGCGCGGTAGGCGCGGTTGAGCGGCTCGACCGCACCGTGCACGAAGATCGGCCCGATCGAGGAGTCGACGCCCTTCAGGATGCGCTGCGCCTTGCCGAAGCTGTAGCCCATGAGCAGGCTGGCGCGGCCGGCTTCGGCGTTGCCGCGCCACCAGCCGTCGATGTCGGCGAACAGATCGGCCTGCGGCTGCCAGCGATAGATCGGCAGGCCGAAGGTCGACTCGGTGATGAAGCAGTGGCAGCGCACCGGCTCGAACGGCGCGCAGGTCTGGTTGTCTTCGGCCGCATCGGCGCGCGCGCCAGCGACGTAGTAGTCACCCGAGGCGACCCAGACGCGGCCCCGATGTTCGAGGCGAACCTGTGCCGAGCCGAGCACGTGCCCGGCAGGATGAAAGCTGAGGCGCACGCCGTGGTGGTCGATGACCTCGCCGTACGGCAGCGTCTGCAGGTCGATCTCGCCGAGCCGGGTGCGCAACACGCCTTCGGCCGGCGCCGCCGCGAGATAGCGCGCGTGGCCACGCCGCGCGTGGTCGGCGTGCGCATGCGTGATGACGGCGCGGTCGACCGGCCGCCATGGGTCGATGTAGAAATCGCCTGGGGGGCAGTAGAGGCCCTCTTTTCGCTGGATGACGAGGTCGCTCATCGGTGGCGGGTCGGCATGGCAGCCCGGGCGGCAATTCTCGCGCCCGCGCCAAGGTCGCTCAGTACACGACGACGCGCTGATATCGCCTGACGAGCAGCGAGAACGAGAAGCAGATGACGAAGTAGACCGCGCCGGCGAACAGCAGCATCTCGACGACACGCCCGTCGCGCTCGCCGAGCCCGTAGGCCTCGCCGAAGAAATCGGTCAACGCGCTCACATAGACGAGCGAGGTGTCCTGGAACAGGACGATCCCCTGGGTCAGCAACAGCGGAGTCATGTTGCGCAGCGCCTGCGGCAGGATCACCAGCCTCATCGCCTGCCCGTAGCTCATGCCGAGCGCGTAGGCGGCGCTCATCTGGCCGCTCGAGACGCTTTGGATACCGGCCCGGATGATCTCGCTGTAGTAGGCCGCCTCGAACAGCGAAAACGCGATCAGCGCCGAAGCCATGCGCATGTCGCGCGCCGGCGAGATGTGCAGCACTTCCTGAAGGAGCTGCGGAATGACGAGGAAGAACCACAGCAACACCATGATCAGTGGCACGGCGCGAAAGAGTGCGACGTAGGCACGCGCAAGCGTGCTCAGCAGTCGGCTCGACGACAGCCGGCACAACGCGAGCAGCATGCCCAGGCCGATGCCGGCTATGACGGCAGTGACCGTGATCTCGGCCGAGACCAGCAGGCCTTGCGCCAGCACGCCGAGATTGCCGACGTTGACCGTGCTGAAGTCGAAGCTGTAACTCATGACGCGTCTGCCGCCGCCGCTTCAGCCACCGATGTAGCCCGGCACCCTCGCGCGCAACTCGACGAAACGCATGAGCAGCATGACGACGGCGTTGACCAGGATGTACATCAAAGTGATGGCGATGAACGACTCGTAGGGCCGCGAGGTGTAGTCGACGAGCTGGCGGCCCTGCGCCGCGAGCTCGAGCAATCCGACCGTCGATGCCACCGCCGAGTTCTTGAAAACGTTGAGGAATTCGGAGGTCAGCGGCGGCACGACGATCCGAAGCGCCATGGGCAGCAGCACGCTGCGGTAGGTCTGGGCCAGCGTCATGCCCAGCGCCTGCCCGGCCTCGCGCTGGCCGCGAGGCAGCGACATGATGCCGCCGCGCACCTGCTCGCAGACCCGCGCCGCCGTGTAGGTGCCGAGGCAGAGCGTGGCGGCCAGATACTGCTGCGCCACCGGATCGATCTTCTTCACGGCGTCGCCGAACGGCAGCACCTCGGGCCCGACGAAATACCAGATGAAGAGCTGGACGATGAGCGGCACATTGCGAAAGAGTTCGACGTAGGACGCGGCGAAGCCCTGCAACGTCCGGTTGGGCAGCGTGCGCATGACTCCCAGCACGGCGCCGAGCACGAGCGCGATCAGCCACGCGGCGAGACCGAGAGTGAGCGTGATCTTCAGACCCGAGAAGACCCAGTCCAAGTAGCGCACGTGACCGGGTGCTGGCTCCAGGAAAACGCGCCAGTGCCAGTCGTAACTCATCGTCCTTGCGTATCAGCGCCGCCGATCGTCTCTAGCGGGTCGGTCAAAGCGTCTTGTCGTTCGGCTTGGCGAAGAGATCGCGGATTTCGTCGGGCAGCGGCAGCTTGAGCTGGATGCCGTTCGGCGGGATCGGCGAGTCGAACCACTTCCGCCACATCTTCGCGGCCTCGCCGGACGTCTCGATGCCCGCGATGGTGCGGTCGACCAGAGTCTTGAATGCCGGGTCGTCGCGGCGGAGCATGCAGGCAATCGCCTCGTGCGTCTGCGGCGTGCCGGTGATGACGTAGTCGGCCGAGTCCCTGGCGCGCGCCATGGTGGCGGCGAGCACGTCGGAGTCCATGAAGAAGGCGGCGGCCCGGCCGCTCTGGAGCAGGATGAAGGACTGCGCGTGATCCTTGGCGCTGACGATCGTGATCGGCGCGCGCGTCTTGTCGATGTAGTCGCGCAGGAAGCGCTCCGAGGTCGTGCCGGCCGTGACCACGACGGTCTTGTTCGGAAGGTCGCTGAATTCCTTCACGCCAGAATCCTTCCGCGTCAGCAGACGTGCCTGGGTGATCGAGAGGCTGTTCGAGAACTCGACCTGCTTGCGCCGCTCGGCCGTGTTGCTGGTGCCACCGCATTCCAGGTCAATGGTGCCGTTCTGCATGAGGGTGATGCGGTTCTGTGCGTTGATCGGCACCAGACGGACCGTGAGGTTCGGGTTACCGACCGCCTTCTTCACCTGTTCGACGATCTTCACCGCGAACTCGTGCGAATAACCGACGACCTCGTTGCCCTGGGCGACGTAGGAATACGGCATCGAACTGTCGCGGTGGCCGAGCACCATGACGCCGTCGTCCTTGACCTTCTTCAGGGTGCCGGTCAGCTCCTGGGCCATGACCGTCGTGGCGAGAAGCACGGTGGCGCAGGCGGCGAGAGAGACGGCGACGTGCCGGATCGAGAAGTTCATGGAAAGCTCCTGGGTGAAGGCGAAAGCAGGCGGGTGGAAAGCGGGCGACTCAGCTCAGCTCGGCACACGCGCGCTCGATGCGGTCGCAGCCCTCGGCAAGCTCGACCTTCGAGGTGGCGAAGGAGATCCGAAAGGCGGGCGACTGGCCGAACGCGGCGCCCTGCACGGTGCCGACGCTCTGCGCATCGAGAAAGTGCATCACCAGTGCGCTGTCGTCGGTGATCGTGCCACCCCCGGGCGTCTGCTTGCCGATCAGTCCCGCGCAACTCGGATAGACGTAGAAGGCGCCTTGCGGCGTCGGACACTGGAGGCCGGGGATCGCGTTCAGCCGGGCGACGACGAGATCACGGCGGTCGGCATACGCGCTGCGCCAGCCGTCGAGAAAATCCATCGGTCCGTTCAGGGCGGCGACGGCGGCGGCCTGGCTGATCGCAGAAGGGTTGCTCGTGCTTTGAGACTGCAGCTTGGCCATCGCCTGGATCAGCTCGCGCGGGCCACCGGCATAGCCGATGCGCCAGCCGGTCATGGCGAAGGCCTTCGACACCCCGTTGACGGTAAGCGTCCGGGAGCCCAGTTCGGGGACGGCCTGGGCCAGGGTCGCGAACTCGAAGCCGTCGTAGTAGAGATGCTCGTAGACGTCGTCGGTCAGCACCCAGACCTGGGGATGGCGCAGAAGGACCTCCCCGAGCGCCTGAAGTTCGGCCCGCGTGTAGGCCGCCCCGCTCGGGTTGCAGGGCGAGTTGAGCACCAACCACTTCGTGCGCGGCGTCACGGCGGCGTCGAGATCAGCGGGCTGCAGCTTGTAGCCGTGCTCCGGCAGGCAGGGCACCGCCACCGGGGTGCCGCCGTTGAGCAGGACCATGTCGGGGTAGGAGACCCAGTACGGCGCCGGGACGACGACCTCGTCGCCGCCCTGCACGGTGGCGGTGAAGGCGTTGTAGATCACCTGCTTGCCACCGTTGCCGACG
>JAYTYH010000059.1:0-16356 GCA_043742485.1 Rhizobacter sp. | reverse complement strand
CGCGGGCCCGATGATCTTCTGCGTCAACGCATGGCAACTGAGGCAGGCGTTGGCGGCGAGCAGCGGTTGGACGTCGATCGCTGCGCTTACCGTCGCAACCGCCGGGGCACTTGCGGTGGGCGCCACGGCCGGCGTCGACGATGCGGTGACGATCGCCGCATCGTCGGCATGGGCCGAGCCGTAGGCGACGGCAAGATAGGCACCGATCTGCGCCACGTCCGTGTCGCTGATCGGTGCGCCATAGGCATGCTGCATCTTCGACATCTCGGCCGTCCACTGCGCCTGGTTCATGCCGGGCGGCTGGTAGTTGACGTAGTCGGCCGAATGGCAGATAGCGCATTTCTGTGTCGCGACGGCGTAGCCGGGGAGTTTTGAAGCGCGCAGCTTCGCGGTGACCGGTGGCAGCTCGATCGCGGCCGGTGCGGCGAGGACGGTCACGGCATGGGTGGCGCCGATGAGCGCGATCGAACCCGCGAGGCGGAGTCTGGCGATGGTGTTCACGGTGCGCCCTTTCAAGCGATGGTGACGTGCGTCGACTCGACGACGTGGCGGCGGTAGCCAGCCGGGTTCCAGTCGGCAACGCCGGGTTGCGTTTCGCCCTGGTGGTTGGTGGCGCGCACCATGAGCACCGCGGCGCCTCGCGTGCCGAAGTTGGCCGGAATACGCCACTCCCGAAATGAATAGCGGCCCAGGTCCTTGCCGAGCGTCGCGTCACGCCAGCTCTGTCCGCCGTCGATCGACACCTCCACCCGCTTCAATCCGAAGCCGCTGTCGAATGCGATGCCCTTGAGCTCGACCGCCCGTCCGACATTCAGCACGGCGCCGTCTCTCACGCTCGTGATGAAGCTGCGCACGGGCATCGTCGAGATCGGCCGCGTCTTTGCCGCAGCGGTGCCGGGCGCGACGCACTGGCAGTCGTTGTCGGGCACGCGATAGGCCTTGGTCATGAAGAACGCATCGTGGCCGTCGAATGTGTGGTCGATGACCTCGATCTCGGACAGGTGCTTGACCCAGTAGGTGCCGAAGTAGCCGGGCACGATGAGCTTGACCGGGTAGCCGTTGAGAAACGGCAGGTCGGTGCCATTCATCTGCCAGGCCACGAGCGGCTCGCCATTCAGGGCGTGATCGATATCGAGCGACTTGCGAAAGTCCGACGTGCTCGGCAGCACCGGCGTGTCGAGGCCGTCGAACGTCACCTGCTTTGCGCCGGCCTGGACGCCGGCCTTCTCCAGCAGCTTCTTCAAGGGCACGCCGACCCAGCGCGCATTGCCCATCGCGCCGTTGGCCAACTGGGCGCCGAAGACGCGCGGCGAGGAGAAGCCGCGGCTGTTGCCGGAGCACTGGTTCACCGCGACGACCTCGACCGGTTCGGCGATGCGCTTCAGCTCGTCCAGCGACAGGCTGAGCGGCGATTTCACCAGCCCCAAGACCTTCAGCCGGTAGGTTGCAGGATCGACGGCGAGCGGGATGTTGGCGAGGTGGTAGCGGACGAAGAACGCGTCGTTGGCGGTGATCGGGCCTTCGGCGAAGACCGAGAAAGGCGTCTCCAGGTGCGGTGGCCGTGTCGTCACGCTGATCAGCGGCCGCTTCTGCGGATAGCGCAACAGCGGGCGCGGCCCGTCGGCGAAGGTCACGCCTTCGCCGGTGTCGACGAGCTTGGCCGCGAGGCTGACCAAGGGCGTCGCCGACAGAGCCGCGAGGCCTGCGCCTTGCAGGAAACGCCGGCGCGGTGCGTCCCCTCCTTGCCCACCGTGCGTCGATGTGGGTCGATTTTTCATGAGCAGTCTCCTGAGTCAGCCATCTGCGCCGCTAGCGTTGCACCTGCACCGGCAGGCCGGGCTTGTCGTCGGTCATGGCGGCAACGACGAGGTAGCGGCGCAGCGTGTTCGGGTTGCCTTCCACCGATTTGCGCAGCGGTCCGATCGCATTGACGATCGCGGCGCCGGCCGGGTTGGTCATGAACTTCGCGACCGGCTCGAGCGCACCCGACCCATCGGCGTTCATCGATAACGCGAGCAGGTAGGGCTTCTTCGGCTCCAGCCCGGTGACGGCGGCCTGCAACAGGTCGACCAGGCCCTGGTTGTTGACGACCACGGTGCTGGCGACCTCGCTCGCGCCGGCTGCGCCCATCGTCAGGTGCACAGCGCCTTCGGCGGCGCCGAGGGGCATGAGGTTGTCGGCGCCGGCTCCCGTGGGCACAGCGTTCGGGATGTAGACCATGCCCTGCGGAGACTGGCCGCTGGCCACGGTGGCCACGACCGTGTTGCTGCCGGTGTCGATCGCCGTCACCGCGTTGGCGTTCTCCAGGCCGATGTACATGCGCGTCCCGTCGCCCGAGGGCCAGATGCCGTGTGGCAGCTGGCCGGTCGGGATCGTCGCGACGAGCTGCGGACTGGCTTCGGTCGTGAAGACCTTGACGGCGTTGAGCCCCCCCACTGTCACGTAGGCGAACTGGCCCTTCGGCGTGCGCGCGAAGTTGACGTGGTTAGTGATCGGGCCGGTGTCGAGCAAGGCGATGCGGGCGAACGGCGGGCGGGCGTCGACGACCTGGGTCTTGCCGATGTCCTTCAAGGTGAACCAGAGCTGCTTGCCGTCCGGCGTTGCGGCCACGTCGGGAGAAAAGGGCGAAGCCTGCTCGATGCGACCCACGATCTCATGCGTTCGCGTGTCGACGACCACGGTCTGCGGCGTGAAGCTCGACACCACGTAGGCGTACTTGCCGTCGGGCGAGAAGATCGTCATGCCGGGACCGTTCGGCACGGCGATGCGCTGCTTCGGCTGGTAGGTCTTGGCGTCGAGCACCTGAACATAGTCCTCGCCGCGCACCGTCACCCACACTTCCTTGCCGTCGCGGGTGAACATGGCTTCATGCGGCGAGCGGCCAACGTAGCTCGTGTGCCTGACGGTGTTGGTCGCGGTGTCGATGAAGGTCACCGAATTGGAGCCGATCGACACCGCCAGCAAGGTCTTGCCGTCGGGCGAGAAGCCCATCCCGTGGACCAGCAGCTGCCCCTTGTAGAGGGGGCTGAGGTTGCCGGGCGTCAGGTCGCCGAGCCGGATCACCCCGAGCAGCTTGTTGCTCGACGGATCGATGACCGAGACCGTGTTCGACGCCTGGTCGCTGAGGTAGACGCGGTCGCGCGAGCTGATCGCAATGTCGGGCGCCTCGGCGGTGCCGGGCGCCTGGCCGGCGAAGGCGATGCCGAGCATCATCGGTGTCAATGCGAGGCAGGTCGCGGCGAAGCGAAGTCGGGTCATGAAAGATGTCTCCTGGGGGTTCAGCGTGAGCTGATGGGGTGGGCGGATGCGGCCTGCGCCTTGTCGAGCTCCGAGCGCATCACGGCGATCTCGGAGCCTTGCGTGACGATGATTTCCTGTGCCAGGCGGCGCAGGACCGGGTTCTTGCCGTAGAGCAATTGCGCCTTGGCCATGTCGACCGCGCCCTGGTGATGCGGAATCATCATGGCGGCGAAGTCGTGGTCGGGGTCGCCAGTCATGGCGGCCCGGCCCATGCCATCGTTCATCACGCGCATGACCTCAGTCATCGAGGTGGCAAACGATGGGCCGGCGGTGGCCACGAAGGGCCCGCCGCGTGCGGAAATCATGCCGTCGTGTCCGTGCATGGCCTGGTGGTCGACGGCGTCGGCGGGCAGGGTGAACGACGCTGCCAGCAGGACGCTGCATGTCGACAGGCTAGAAACTTTGTGGAACGTGTTCATGGCGATGCCGAGGTGTGGATGGTGCTCGAGCGGTAGACGGAGTGCAGGGCGCTTCCATTCCGGATCTCGCAGGTGTGTTTTGGCAGGTCATGCCAGCAAAGCGGGGACCCAGCGATTGATGAGCGCGCCGCCCATCACCAGCCAGACGAACAGGATGGCGGCCAGCCGCAGCGGCTTGACGCCGGCCTTGCGGATGGCGCCGAGATGAGTCGCGAGGCCGAGCGCTGCCATCGCCATCGCGAGAAAGAACGTATCGATCTCGGTGGCCGCGGCAACGATGCCCGGCGAGAGCAACCGCAGCGAGTTGAACAGGACGACGCCGACGAAGACAAAGGCGAACCAGGGGACGGCGAGCTTGGCCTTTTCGACAGGCGATTTCGATCCGCTGGCGAACACAGCAGCGCTCGCGGCGGTCCGCGACGATCTCTCGTCCTGCGCCAGCCAGGCCGACAACATGATCAGGAACGGCGCCAGCATCATGACCCGGACCATCTTTGCGATGACTGCGGTGTCGGCAGCATGGGAGCCAACCGAGCGGGCAGCGGCCACCACCTGCGCAACCTCGTGAATCGTCGAGCCGGCATAGATGCCGAAGCCGTTGGCGCCGCCCGGGATCAGATGCCAGGTCTGGTTGAGGTCGAACAGCACGGGGTACAGAAAGATCGCGAGCGTGCCGAACACGACCACCGTCGCGACGGCCACGGTCACTTGCTCGGCGCGGGCTTTCACCACGGGCTCGGCGGCCATCACGGCGGCAGCACCGCAGATCGAGCTGCCGGCGCCGATCAGCATGGCAGTCTTGCGGTCGAGGCCCAACCAGCGCGTGCCGATGAAGCAAGCCAGCGCGAAGGTCGAGCCCAGCACCAAGGCGTCGATCGCGACACCGGCCAAGCCGACATGGCCGATGTCCTGGACCGTCAGGCGCAGCCCGTACAGCACGACGCCGGCCCGCAGCAAGGTCTGCTTCGAGAAGGTGACACCGGCCCCGGCCCGGGCGGCCACCCGGGAATAAACGGTGTTGCCCACCACCATGCCGAGGACGATGGCAAGCGTCAGCGCGCTGAAGCCGTGGTCTTGCATCCAGCCGAATTGGCCGAGGGCAATGCCGGCGGCGGCGAGCGCTGCGCTGATGCCGAGGCCCGGCAGCAGGTGCCAAAGGGCGCCCTGGTGGGATTGCCGAGTGGCGTTCACCGAGTGAACTGAATGTGGCTGGATTGAAGTGGATCGAGTGGTTGTCATGGCCTGTCTTCTGCAGAATCTGCTGTCCCTGAAAGATCGATACCCACAATCTAGGGCGCATAGCTTTAAGAGTCCAACAGGTTATTTGCGTAAGATCTACCTTTCGGATAGCTAAAGGTCCTACCCCGCCTCATGGACGTGCTTCGCCTGACGCTTCGTCAACTGCAGATATTCGCCGCCGTGGCGCGCAGCGGCAGCACCACCGCGGCGAGCGTCGAGATCGCTCTCTCGCAGTCGGCCACCAGTTCGGCCGTCAATGAGCTCGAGCGCCTGCTGTCGCTGCGCCTCTTCGACCGCGCCGGAAAGCGCTTGCTGCTCAACGACAACGGGCGAGCATTGCTGCCGCGCGCTCTCGCGCTACTCGACGGCGCGAGCGGGATCGAGAAGATGTCGCGGGACGGCAGCGCGCAAGTGCAATCGCTTCGGATCGGCGCCAGCACCACGATCGGGAACTACGTCCTCCCCGAGGTTCTCGCGCATTTCATCGGCGGGCTGCACACCACCGGCGGCATCGCATGGCAATCGAGAGTCGTAATCGGCAATAGCGCAGAGATCAGCGCTGCCGTCGCGTCGTTCGACCTGGATGTCGGCCTGATCGAAGGACCTTGCCACGAGGCGGCTCTGGTCGTGACGCCATGGCTCCGCGATGAAATGGTCATCGTTGCGTCGTCGCAGAGTGAGGTCGTGAAATCGGTGCCGGAGTCGGGGCGCGTAGCCGTGAAATCGCTTCGCGAGCAGGTCTGGCTCCTCAGGGAGTCGGGTTCGGGAACGCGAGAGGCGACCGACCAGGTGCTTTTGCCGCACCTCCGTTCCTATCGGCGGAGCATCGAGCTTGGAAGCTCGGAAGCAATCAAGCACGCTGCCGAGGCGGGGCTCGGAGTCGCCTGTCTCTCGTCGTGGGTGGTGAACGATGCGATCGAGGCTGGCCGCCTGTTGCGGGTCTCCACGGCCTTGCCCAGGATCGTTCGGCAATGTCACATGATCGTTCACCGGCAGAAGCACCCCACGCCGGCGCTGACGCGCCTCATCGACCAGGTGTCTTTGCTTCGGCTGACTCCCGCTGCCGCCAATGGGTCCGCGAGCACTACCGCTTCCTCATGCGGAGTGCCTGGGAACTGACCGGCTCGCGTGCCATTGCCGAAGATGTCGTCCAGGACTGTCGCGAACGACTGGAAGCATCGGGCCCAGCTTCGCCAGCCTGAGCTCGCGAGGGCTTGGCTGTTTCGGATCGTGCGGCGCACCGTGTTGCGCCATGTGGCCCCGCCTAGACCTACAGGAGAAGTGACGGCACTCGGACTGTTTTCCCAGGGGAAGCCTTTGAAGTATGCGATGGTCGGCGTGCACTTCGAACAGGAAGATGCTCGCGCACCGAATGCGCTCCGAACGAATTCATCGACGCGCAGTGACCTGCCGATAGACCTCCTCCGAAACCTTTCCGAGTACCGCACGGTCCGCGTCGGCCGAGATCGCATAACCGAACCGGCCGTCGACCCAGTAGAAGACGTTGACCTGCCCCTCGCGCGCAAAGCGGAAGGCAGTCTCGGTGTCGCTGGCGCCCGAAGTTCCTGGCGCCGACGCAACGGTGCTCACCTCGTTCGACACGTAGAGCGTGAGCCGGCCGCCGACGCCTTCGCTGTCGACTTGCCGATACATGAACTGTGCGACCGGCCCTTCACCGCCGGGCAAGAGGCGCCCGCCTTCGAGCGCGTAGCCGAGCACTTGCAGGTGCGGTGGCTTCATCGGCGCGCCCATGCGTTTCGAGAGCCACGCGACGAGCTGGTCTTCGTGCGCTGCGTCGACCTCGACCGGGCGGCGCTGCTCCGGGCTGTAGACAGCGTGCGCCACGGCGGCGCGTTGCGCGAAGCCTGCGACCGACGCGGGGCCGGTCATGCCAATGGCCGCCCGATCGGCTCCAGCGAGTGACGTCGGAGAAGACCCGGCCGAGACGCCGCCACGCAGTCCCCAGCCTGCCGCTCCGCTCAGGAGCGCAATGGCAACGCCGGCCGCCATCCGTTGCCGGTACCACGGCGATCGCGGCTGCGCCGCCTGCCGCAGGTGTTGCGGGAGGGCCTCGTCGAGCACCGGATCGAACAGCGCATGCAGCTCGCGCTTCTGGTCCCGGTAGCTTTGCGCCCGCTGCGCTTCGTCGGGCGTGCGCGCGAGGTGGGCCTCGATCTCCCGGTGGCGTTCGGGGGTCAGTCGTCCATCGACATAGGCGTGCAGCTCGGCCTCGGTCATGGGCTCGTGCGAAGGATCGTTGGGGTTCATGGCGAGCAGCTCATTTGACGACCGTCAGTCGAACGGGTTCCTCGCGGCTTTCCATCAGCGCGCGCAGGCGCTCACGCCCTCGCGACAACCTCGACATCACCGTGCCGATCGGAACGCCGAGCGTATTCGCCACGTCGGCATAGCTCATGTCCTCGAGGGCGACCAACAGAACGATCTCCTTCTGTTCCACCGGCAACCGGTTCAAGGCCGCCTCCAGGTCGAGCACCGCCAGGCGCTCGCCCTGGGTTGGCGCCATGGCGACTTCGGGCGTGTCGTCGTCGATCGTCACGGTCTTGATCTTTGGGCGACGCACGCCATCGACGTGCAGGTTGTGCATGATGCTGAAGAGCCAGGCCCGCATGTCGGCCACGCCATGCCACGAGCCTGACTTCGCCCAGGCGCGTTCGAGCGTGTCCTGCACCAGGTCGTCGGCATCGTCGCGGTCGACGGTTAATGCCCTTGCATAGCGGCGCAGACGCGGTACCCAGATTAAAAGGTGCCCCTCGTCGTTCACGGGTCGAGCGGGAAAGTGGGGCGATGAGTGCAGGGCACGCCCAATGATGCGCTCGGTTCGCTGCTGCCGTTTGCTACCCGCGCCTTTGACGACTCAATAGGCCGCGGCCACGACCAGCTTCGGGTCGATCTGCCACGTCTCGCTGACGATCTTGCCTTCGCGGAAGGTCAGCACATAGCGCACCTTGATCGGCGCCTTGCCTTCGAACTGCACGTTGGCCGAGACGGTCGAGCCCTTCGCGTTGGCAGACTCTTCGAGCTTGTCGATGCTCACCTTCAACGGGCCGGCAGACTTGGTGAATTTTTCCCAGACGCCGCGGATGGCATCGGCCGATGCATAGGTGCCGTCGAGCGGGCCGCCGACCCAGTTGAACTGGGCGTTGTCGGCATAGCCGCGCATCACGACGGCGACGTCGCCGGCGCCGATGGCCTGGAAGTGGCTGCGGGCGTCGTCGACCGGCGCGGCGAAGCTGGCAGCCGAAGCCAGCAACAAGGACGAGGCGACGGCGGCAAAAAGGGACGTCTTGAACATGGTGAATTACTCCAAGTGATCGTGAATGCGAGGTGCGTCAGCGAGCGGGGTGCTCACAACGGGCAGACGCACAGCCGGAGTCCGGCATTCCAGCGGGCCCGGAAGAATCTTTTCGGGTCGGCGCGAAATGAAAGGCCGGCCTCGCCCGTCTCACTTTGGTGAGCACTTTTTTACTCACCAATCCCCAAATCAACCGAGGCATCGAGCATGAATCCGGTCAAGGCTAGACACGCGGTGGCGGCAACGCTGCTGGCGTTGGGCGCGGCCATGGCGCAAGCGCAGGGCATCACCGACCCGGCCGGCGACTTTCTGTCGACCTACACCGGGCCTCGGAACGGCGACCTGGACGTGCTCGGCGCCTTTGCCGGCTTTAACCCCCAGACCAACCGCTTCACCTTCTCGGGCACGTTCGCGGCGGCGGTCGGGACGACCCTGGGCGCCTTCTACGTCTGGGGCCTTGACCGCGGCCAGGGCACCGAGCGCTTCGTCGCCGGCACGCCGTCGGTGGGGGCAGGCGTCAGGTTCGACTCTGTCGTCTTTCTCCGCCCGGACAGCACGGCGCGTGTCGTGCGTTTCATCGGTGCTACGAACACCTTCACCGAGCTGGCGCTGGGCACCGCGACGATCGCCGGGAACATGATTTCCGCAAGCATCGATGGTTCCCTGCTGCCGTCGACCGGCTTCGCGCCGACCGGCTACACGTGGAATCTGTGGCCGCGAACGGGCGGGACCAACGACACCATCGCCGACTTCGCACCCGATCGCTCCAACGCGCCGATTGCACCCGTTCCGGAGCCGAGACCTATGCCTTGCTGATGGGCGGGCTGGCAGTCATGGGTCTCGTCTCGCGTCGGCGCAAGAAGGCCTGAGCCGCTCGGAAGATGGCGTCGAATCGGGAAACCGGTTGCTGTATGCGGAAGTCGAACCCCGACGGGGTTCGTCGCCGAAATCACCCGGCCCGTCCATGCTGCGACCTTCATCCGTCTTTTTCTGTTTCGAGCGGTCTGGGGTGAGCGGTCACGCTCATCAGCCCGGCGACGAATACGGTCCTCGGCACCATCGCCCTCGGCAACGCGCGCCCCGACGAGTTGCTCGGAGCGCTTTACAACAAGCGGAAATCGTATCGTTGCAGCCAATTGACACGGGCACCTCGCGCAGGGCATCCGGAGCGTCGGGGCGCGGGCCGAGCAGGTGGGGTTTGCGAAGAGCCTGACCGGGGTCGATTCGAGGACTCGCGTTCCCTACGCACTCTCGCCATGTCGTTCGCCGAGCGCTTCATCGGCGTGCAGAGCGTTCCACCTTCTCAACCCACATGTGATCGTCTCAGAAGCGCCGCCGTTGTTAGCAGCTACTACCGCGAAAACCCTGGCGGATGCTTATTGGAAAGTCGGGTCGGAGTTATCATCTTCAGCACGTTGCCAGGAGCGCTGCATGACATCCAAGAATCCCCTCGGCCAAGAGTTCATCGCCAAGCAGCGCAAACGATTGGAGGGCTTGCGGTCTGATCTCGCTGGCGCCGCCGACGCCGCCGCTGCGGCTGAGATCGATGATCAGGAAACTCGTGGCGCGGAAGCCCAGGAGTATGAGGACGCAGCACAGTCGCTGGACCGAAAGGAGGTGCTGCAAGCCAAGCACGAAATCGACCAGAAGCGCCTCAGCAACATCGCGCGCGCCCTAGAGAAGATCGACCTCGGCACCTACGGCGTCTCCGACGTGAGCGGCAAGCCCATCCCTCAGGCGCGCCTGGAAGCTATGCCCGAGGCGGTAACGACGCTGGATGAGGCAGCTGCGATCGAATAGCTGCCCAGGCTGCTTGCGACCTTCCAGGGTGACGGCCGATCTCAGGATTCCGTTCAAGAACAAGGCCGAAGCGAAGGAAAGGGGGCGCGTTCGAACGTCGAAGCCCGCAAGTGGTTCGTTCCCATCGGCTGCGACCTCGAGGCGTTTTCGACTGGGTTGGCTCGTCAATCCGCCAGCCGCGACCTGATTGAGCCCAGCAAGGCGTCCGCCTCCGTGAGCTATGCGCCGCCGACAACGGTGTGCCTCACCGGGACAGGTTGTTCCCGCTGAAAGACGTGGTCTATTGACCCTTTGCCGCTGCCGCTGCCGCTGCCGCTACCGGCGTCCGCGCGATCTCTGACTTCATGCGCAAGTATTCGTCACGCGCGATCTCGCCGCGGGCGTAGCGCTCGTCGAGGATGTCGAGCGCGCCGTTCGGTGTTGCCCCATATCTCCTGTGCAACCGGTATGTATAGCCCCAGTTACCGAAGCTCGAAAACAGAATGATCATGAGCCCGATCCAAAGGAACCACGTCCACGCGAATCCACCGTTGCCGTACATATTGAACTCCTTATGCGAACTCGAATGTTGTCGGATCGATATCGACTGAAGACATGCTGCGCGTGCCTCGCGTGCGTGTCTGTACGTTGCCGCATGCTCTTCGCCGCAGGTCAGGATCCGTAGAGCTGATGAAAGGACACGGTGTCCTTCTCCGGCAGGATCGAGACGCGCAGGGCGCCAGCGTGCCTAAGCAAGCTCTCGTACCTTCGCGCCTCTTCCTGCCCTTGCGCTTGCAATGACACGAGAGTCCCCTCGCTGCGAACCACTCCGGCATAGGTGGCTGCGTCGCCTTGGGGGACAGGATGAGCAAACAGGCCGTCGAGAAGGGCCGACATGTTGCTGATGAAGCCGCCGCTGACGAGTTCGTCCACTCCGAGCTTCGTTGCGTTCCGGCTGGTCGGCGTGTTCTCATGGACTCGGATGCAAGCCGCGGGAACGCCCTCCCGGGCGAGGTCGTCGAGTGCCGTATTGACGGCCGACTGGTCCGCGAAAATGGAAACGATGGTGGTGGCGATGTGGGGAAGCATGCGGGGACTCCGGCTGGGCGAGACACCAGAAACATGAACCGAATGCATCGGCAAGTCCGTGCTGCAGCGCACGCAGTCCAACAGGACAACACCGACCTCTGACGCATCGGGTTCGTTCGCACCGGGACGAACGAACGGACTGAACATCCTCGAATTGGCCGTGGTGCATCGGCGGGCCGGCATCCGTGAGCACGTCGACCCCGTTCAGCTCGACGCGGCTGTAGACAGACAGAGGAGGCGGAGCCTGTCCTTGCGCGACGGCAATTCGAGCCTCCTGCCGTCAGCGGTCTCTTGTCCAGGGCTCTCTGTGCGCTCGCGTACAGACGATGAGACCGGGTTCCGATCGACTCACTGAAGTGACAGCTCATGCGCTGATTGAGAAGGAAAGAGTGACGTTCTCTCACGGGGTGGCCCAGATCGACCTTCACGCGGCCAAGGTGCTCCATTTCGATGCCGACGACTTCCGGATGCGCAAGGTCGCAGTGCATCGACACGATGCGGGGCAGCATGGCAGCGCCGTTCGCTCCGAGCACGAGTTCTTTGCCGAGGTCTGCGAATCTCCCGAAAGCATGACCTGGGTGCCGATCGCGGGCGGCCACGCGGCGCAGGTGGACTTTCGTCGCTACCTCGACAAGCATCGTCCGGCAATGCTTGCGAGAATAGCCAGCTGGGAAACGATCGATCACCCAACCGAAAGTCAGCTGCTGGCACTCGCCCGCAAGTACCTTGGCGTGCACGGCCGGGCAGTTGCGCCGGCTGGTCGCGCCTGAGCTCAACTCGACGAAAGCAGCCATGAACCCCATCACCTCGTTTCTTGTCTTCATCTGCGTGGCTGCTGGCCTGGTCATCGGCTATTTTATGAATCCCCTCCTCGGGTCGCCCTTCTTCCTAGCGGCCGCCCTCGTTTCCGCGTCGCTGAAGATGGCCAATGTCTGGCAGAAGTTTGTCATCCTCAGGATGGGGAAGCTTCAAAGCGTCAAAGGCGCCGGCATGTTCATGATCATCCCGATCATCGACAGCGTCGTTGCGGTGATCGACGAGCGCATCCAAACCACCGCCTTCAACGCCGAGCAGGCGCTGACGCGCGACACGGTTCCGGTCAATGTCGACGCGATCATCTTCTGGCACGTCGAAAATTCCGAGAAGGCGGCGCTGGCCATCACCAACTACCGGGAGGCGATCGACCGCGTGGCGCAGACTTCGCTGCGCGAGATGATCGGCTCCTCGATGTTGGCCGCGCTGCTCTCCGATCGCAAAGACGCAGACCAGCTTCTCAAGCAGGAGATCGGCCGCAAGACCGCGCCCTGGGGGATTGCGGTGACATCGGTCGAAATCCGCGACGTCGCGATCCCCGAGGCGCTGCAGGACGCGATGTCCCGCCAGGCCCAGGCTGAGCGCGAGAAGCAGGCCCGCGTCATCCTCGGCTCGGCCGAAGCGGCGATCGCCGGCAAGTTCGTCGAGGCGTCGCAGATCTACGCCGGTCACCCGGTGGCGCTGCAACTGCGGGCTATGAACATCATCTACGAGACAACCAAGGAGCGCGGCGCGACGATCCTGATGCCCAGTTCGATGGTCGACAGTCTCAATCCGTCGGCGGCAACGCTGGCCCTGGCCCTGTCGGCCAAGGAGTTGCCGGAGCCGCCGCCCGCGCCGCGATTCGAAGTCGTCGGCGCGCCGGCGTCCGCCCCGCTGCCCGAAGTCGTCGGCAAGCCGGCTCCGGCTTGACGCAACCGCACGCGCGAGCGGGCTCGTCCACGATTCCAGGTAGTGCGGACCTGCAAACAGCATCGGCGCGGTCCGCCGCTGTCCAGTCCGGATTCGCTGGCACGTAGGCGAGATCGTTCGCATTGTTCACCGGCCCGACTCGCATCGCGATCCGCCGGCCGAGGCGACCCGCCGACCTTGAGTTCACCGAGCGGCTTGCATGAAGGCGGCGAGCACGACCCGCCGCTCGCACACGAGGCCTTGCAGGTCGAGCCAGACATTCAGCCTGCTGCTGCCGTGCAACATCGTCGTGCGACAGGAATCGCCGGGGCACGTCGTCGTTCCTTCCTCGACCCGCAGACCATGGTGCTTCTGGTCGCCGGGACTTGATGCATCGCAAGCCCTGGCGGGCCTTGAGCAGAGATGCTCGCGCATGAATCCGACATCGCACTTCGACCGGTTGCTGCAGGCTGCCGCCGGCCAGCCCGAACCGCAGCGTCTGCTCTTTGTCTTTGCGGCGGCGGACTCGCCGCACGATGCGACGCCGGTCCAACGACAACGCTTCACCGCGGGGAGCGGCGGCGCCCTCGCGCCGCTCATGTGCGTGGACAAGGGTCCGGATGACCGGTCCGACTTCGAATCGCTCGTGGCCCAATCGCGCCAGGGCGGGCCTTCCTGGCAGGTCGCCTTCGCCGCCGGGCTTGCCGGCCGAGACGCCCGGCCTCGGGGCCCCGAGCAGGTCGATCGGGCCTTGCAGGCGATGGTCGAGCGCGTGCGCGACGGCAGGATCGATGGCCTGCTGGCGCTCGACTCCTCCGGCGAACCGCTCCATTTCGCCTGACTCGACAGCGGCATATCGCAACGAAGGCGCCCATGTCACACGCCACGACCAGGATCATCTGCGAAGAGCACTCTGCGCTCTCGGCGATGTTGCGCTCGATCCTGCTGTTGCTCGCGCAGCACCGCGGGCAAGGCACCTTGCCCGACTTCACCGCCCTGCGATCGATCCTGTTCTACGTCGACGAGTTTCCCGAAAAGCGGCACCACCGCAAGGAATCCGAACTGCTGTTCCCGAAGCTTCGTGCGCGCACGCCGCTGTCGCGCGACCTTCTCGACCGGCTCGATCATGACCACGCCCGCGGTGAACGCTACGTCCGCGAAGTGGAGCATGCGTTGCTCGGCTTCGAGATGATGGGCGAGCCGCGCCGAAAGGCGTTCGAACAATCGGCGGAACGCTACGTCGGGTTCTACCTCGCCCACATGGCGCTCGAAGAGGAGCAGCTGCTGCCGCTCGCCGAGCGCGTGCTGACCGACGATGACTGGGCCGAGCTCGACGAGGCGTTCACCACCAACCGGGATCCGCTCACCGGCCACGAGCCCGAGGCCGAATACCAGGCGCTGTTCACGCGCATCGTCAACCTGGTGCCGGCGCCGATCGGTTTCGGTCAGGCCACCTCAAGGCCGATCTCCATCTCGAGCGCCTGTGGTCGCACAACGTGACGATCACGACCGGGCTGGTCGACACGAAGTCGATCCCGATGCTGCTCAAGACCGTGCAGTCCAAACTGCATCGATGCCAGGCAGCTCATCACGCATCGCTTCGGACTTGAGGGGATCCTCGAGGCCTACGACACGTTCGGCCAGGCGGCCGAGACCAAGGCCTTGAAGGTGATCATCGAAGTGTCGAGGTGACGGCTCCATGGATCGACGCCACTTCATTCGATGTGGGCCCGCGCGGGCTTCGCCCGCTCATCGGCCCGCTGCCGCGCCGCGGCGCCGAAGCGCAGTTGATTCGCGCCTGAGCCAGGCGTGAAGTCCGGAGTCTTGGTCTGAGGCACGGCGTCCCGCGCACGAGCTCGGCGAGCCGGGCCAGACGATGGCGTGGAACATGCTGTGGGTGTCCTTGATGGCGTCAATGAATCGGGGCCGCCGGCAGCCCGCCGCTCGACGCGACCGTCTCGTCGAACTTCTTCGGCTCGTGTGCGCGGACGAGCAGCACCGGAACCGTCGCCGCGCGCAAGACCTTCTCGGCGTGGCTGCCCAGGAGCAATCGCCCCAGACCGCTGCGTCCGTGGGTTCCGAGAACGATCAGGTCTGCACCCCACCTGCCGACTTGGTCGACGACGTGTTCGACTAGATGATCGGCAGAGCCGTCCAGCATCACCACGTCGACCGCGACGCCGCCGTGCTCGACCCTCGCTCGTGCCGTCGCAACGATCTTCTCGGCTCGGTTCTCGGCGTTCTGTCGAACCTCCCCGGAAACGGCGCCGTAGCCGCGGTCGTTGATCGACAGCGGCAGATCGCCGACGACATGGAGCAGACACACCCGGCCGCCGGTCGCTCGTGCGAGCTTGATCGCCTCGTCGAGGCCAGCGTCGGAGATGGGGCCGCCGTCTATGGGAACGAGGAGGCGCTGATACATGTCGGTGCCCGGTTGCTTGGAAGCGATGCCGAAGTGTGGGCGCTGCCGAAGGCTTGGGCTTGATGTGCGTCAACCGGCGGTTGATCTGGAGCAAGCCTGCAGCCCGGCCAGCGTGCGACGCTCCGGCCCCTGTTCGGAGGCCTGCATGTCCATCGCCACCAGATCCGCTCTGCCTGCCGCCCCGCCGGTCCTGCCCCGATCGAGCGGCGGCATCGTCAAGCAGGTCGGACTGATAGCCGCAGTCGCCGCCTTGCTGCTGATCCTCTGGCTGCCGGCTGCACCGCGCCTGCCAGCCGCCGGCCAGGTGATGCTCGCCATCCTCGCCTTCGCCGTCATCGTCTGGATGACCGAGGCGCTCGACTACGCAGTCAGCGCCGTCGTGATCGGCGCGCTGATGGTCTTCCTGCTGGCCGCTGCACCCGACTCCTCCAGGCCGGCCGGCGCCATGGGCACGGGAGCGGCGCTTGGGCTGGCGCTGTCAGGCTTTTCGAACAGCGCCGTCGCGCTCGTCGCCGCCGCCTGCTTCATCGCCGCGGCCATGACCGCCACCGGCCTCGACCGGCGCATCGCGCTGGTGGTCCTCTCGAAAATCGATGCGCGCACGAATCACATCGTCATCGGCGCGATGGTCACCGGGTTCCTGCTCTCGTTCATCGTGCCGAGCACGACCGCGCGCGTCGCCTGCCTGGTGCCGATCATGATGGGCTTCATCCTCGCCTTCAAGGTCGACAAGCGAAGCCGCTTCGCCGGCCTGCTGGTGATCACTGCGGCACAGACCGCCAGCGTCTGGAACGTGGGCATCAAGACGGCGGCGGCGCAGAACATGGTGGCTTCCGGATTCATCGAGAAGCAGTTCGGCACCACCATCACCTGGACCGAGTGGTTCGTCGCCGGCGCCCCGTTCTCGGCGCTGCTGAGCGTCGCCGTCTACTTCATCATGACACGCATGATGAAGCCGGAGATGAAGGAGATCGCCGGCGGCCAGGCAACCATCCGCGAGCAGCTGGCGGCGATCGGGCCGATGACGGCGAGGGAATGGAAGCTGCTGGCGATCGTGTTGACGCTGCTCGGCTTCTGGGCCACCGAGAAGA
>JAYTYH010000058.1:0-4086 GCA_043742485.1 Rhizobacter sp. | reverse complement strand
GTCTTCCACCCACTCAACCCCTACGTGCCGACCGTGCACATGAACGTGCGCATGCTGGCCGCCCAACCCGCCGGCCGCGAGCCTGCGGTCTGGTTCGGCGGCGGCATGGACCTGACGCCGTACTACGGCTTCGAGGAAGACGCCGGCCACTTCCACACCGTCAATCGGAACGCTCTCGCGCCCTTCGGGGCCGACAAATATCCGCGCTTCAAGCGCTGGTGCGACGAGTACTTCTTCCTCAAGCACCGCGACGAGCCGCGCGGCATCGGCGGCATCTTCTTCGACGACTTCGCCGAGGGTGGCTTCGAGGCCGGCTTCGCGATGATGCGGGCCGTCGGCGATGCCTTCGTCGCCGCCTACCTGCCGATCGTGCAGCGCCGCCGCGCCATGCCGTTCGGCGAGCGCGAACGCGACTTCCAGGCCTATCGACGTGGCCGCTACGTCGAGTTCAACCTCGTCTTCGATCGCGGCACGCTGTTCGGCCTGCAGTCCGGCGGCCGCACCGAGAGCATCCTGATGTCGATGCCACCGATCGCGAAGTGGCGCTACGACTGGAAGCCCGAGCCGGGCACGCCCGAAGCGCGCCTCTACAGCGACTTTCTGCGGCCGCGCGACTGGGTCGGTCTCGCCGCCGGCAGCCCCGACCAGGCCGACGCATGAGACGCATCGGTGTCTTCGGCGGCAGCTTCGATCCGGTCCACAACGCCCACGTTGCGCTGGCGGGCGTCGCTCTCGAGCAGTTGCGGCTCGACGAGGTGCGCTGGATTCCGGTCGGCCAGCCGTCGCAGAAAACACGCCTTCTCGCCGACGGCGCCGATCGCGAGGCGATGGTGCGGCTGGCCATCGCGGGCGAGCCGCGCTTCGTGCTCGACCGCACCGAGCTGCGCCGGCGCGGCACCAGCTACACGCTCGACACCGTGCGCGAGTTCCGCGCCGCCGAGCCCGACGCCGAGTGGTTCCTCGTCCTCGGCCAGGACCAGTACGCGTCTCTGAACACTTGGCGCGACTGGCGCGATCTCGTCGGCCTGGTGACGCTGGCGATCGCCAACCGCCCCGGCGCTGAGCCGGCAGTCAATGCGATGGTCGCACGCACCGCCAGCCAGATCGTGACGCTGCCGATGATGGACATGTCGTCGACGGAGGTGCGCCGCCGTGTCGCCGCCGGCGAGCCGATCGGCGATCTCGTGCCGGCCGCGGTCGCAGGCTATATTGAGCGCCGCCGGCTCTACCGCTGAACCGGCGCCGCCGCGGCGGCCTCACAAGACCAGGAGTTGAATGGACATTCGCAAGCTGCAGCGCGTCATCGTCGATGGTCTGGAGGACGTCAAGGCCCAGAACATCGTTGTCTTCAACACCGAGCATCTGTCGCCGCTCTTCGAACGCGTGATCATCGCGTCGGGCACCAGCAACCGGCAGACGAAATCGCTGGCAGCCAGCGTGCGCGATGCGGTCAAGACCGCCGGCGCACCGGTACCCCGAACCGAAGGCGAGGGCAATGGCGAATGGATCATCGTCGACTGCGGCGCCGCCGTCGTCCACGTCATGCAGCCTGCCATCCGCGAGTACTACCACCTCGAGGAACTGTGGGGCGAAAAGCCGGTGCGGATGAAGGTCGCCGACGCCGCACCGACGCGCCTCGTCAAGGCCGCCGCCCCGGCGCCCGCGGCCAAGCGCGCCGCGCCGGCACGCCAAGTCCGGGCCGCCACCGTGGCCGGGCCGGCGCCGACCGCGGCCGCGGTACCGGCCGCGAAGAAGCGGCCGGCCGCCCGCAAGGCGGCGCCCGCCAAGCGCGTCCTGCGTACGGTCGGTGTCAAGAAGGCCGCCGCCGATGCGGCACCGCGTGGCGCTGCGCCGGCCAAGCGTGCGCCGGCGAAGAAGGCACCAGCCGGCAAGGCGCCGGCGAAGCGGGCGCCGATGAGCAAGGCGCCGCCGAAAAAGGTGGTCGCAAGGCGCTAGCCGCGGTGCGGCTGTTGCTGGTCGCGGTCGGCGTTCGCCAGCCCGTGTGGGCCGACGCCGCCTTCGCCGACTACGCCAAGCGCTTTCCTGCGGAGATGCGCCTCGAACTGAAGGCCGTGAAGGCAGAGGCGCGCGGCTCGAAGACGGCCGCGCAGCTGATGGCGGCCGAAGCCATTCGCATCGAAGGCGCCTTGCCGCGCGGCGTGAGGCGCATCGGGCTCGACGAGCACGGCGACCGCGCCACCTCCAAGCAGCTCGCCGCCCGCTTGCTCACGTGGCAGAGCGAAGGGCGCGACGCCGCGATCCTGGTCGGCGGCCCCGATGGCCTCGACGCATCGTTGAAGTCGGGCTGCGACGAGATGCTGCGCCTTTCCGACCTCACCTTGCCGCACGCCTTCGTGCGTGTCCTGGTCGCCGAGGCGCTCTATCGCGCCTGGTCGATCACCACCAACCATCCGTATCACCGTGAATAGGTCGACGCCGATGACGCCGCGCTTCGGCTTCGTCTACCTCGCCTCGCAGAGCCCGCGGAGACGGCAGTTGCTCGCGCAGATCGGCGTGCGCTGCGAGATGCTGCTGGCGAGCGCCGACGAAGACGCCGAGTCGCTTGAAGCGACGCGCGCGGGCGAGTTGCCGGCGGCCTATGTCGAGCGGGTGACGCGGGCCAAGCTGGCCGCTGCGCGCACCCGGCTGCGCACGCGTGGCCTGCCGCCGGCGCCCATCCTCTGCGCCGACACCACCGTCGCGCTCGGCACCCGCATCCTCGGCAAGCCCGTCGACGCCGCCGATGCCGCACGCACGCTGGCGCTGCTCTCGGGCCGCACGCATCGCGTCATCAGCGCCGTTGCCGTCGCCTTCGTGCCGGGCTCGCGGACACGGCTTCTGTCGCGCGTCTCGCATGTCCGCTTCGCGCCGCTGTCGGGCGCCGACATCGATCGCTATGTCGCCGCCGGCGAGCCGTTCGGCAAGGCCGGCGGCTATGCGATCCAGAGCGCCGCCGCGGCCTGGATCGAGCGGATCGACGGCAGCTACACCGCTATCATGGGCCTGCCGCTGTACGAGACGGCCGCGCTGCTCCGCGAGGCACGTGTCGACATGAAGCCCTGAGGTCCGACAGACACGCTCGCGATGCAAGACATCCTCATCAACTGGGCCCCGCAGGAAACCCGTGTCGCTGTCGTCGAGAACGGCGCGGTGCAGGAGTTGCACATCGAACGCGCGCTCGAACGCGGCCGCGTCGGCAACATCTACACCGGCAAGGTGGCGCGGGTGCTGCCCGGAATGCAATCGGCGTTCGTCGAAGTGGGCCTCGAGCGCGCTGCGTTCCTGCACATCGCCGACGTCCACGTCGCCGGTGGCACGTCGCGCGGCGACCACGGCGCCGGCTCGACACCGCCGCCGATCGAACGCATCCTCTTCGAAGGCCAGACGCTCACCGCGCAGGTCATCAAGGACCCGATCGGCACCAAGGGCGCGCGCCTGTCGACGCAGGTGAGCATCGCCGGCCGCCTGCTCGTCTTCCTGCCGCAGGACGATCACATCGGCATCTCGCAAAAGATCGGATCGCACGACCTTCGCGAGCAGTTGCGCACGCGCATGACGGCGCTGGCCGCGGCCGACGACGACACGCGACGGGCAGCAGGCGCCGAGCCGCTCGGCGGTGGCTTCATCCTGCGCACCAACGCCGCCGACGCCAGCGACGACGAGCTCGCCGACGACATCCGCTACCTGCGCACGACCTGGGCACGGGTGCGCGAGCGCTCGTTCAAGTCGCCGCCGGGCACGCTGCTGCATCAAGACCTGAGCTTGGCCGAGCGCGTGCTGCGCGACCTCGCCGACGACCGCACGCAGACCATTCGCATCGACTCGCGCATGCAGTTCGAGCTGCTCTCGAAGTTCGGCCGCGAATACACGCCGGGCGCTGTCGGCAAGCTGCAGCACTACGCCGGCGAGCGTCCGATCTTCGACCTGTTCGCGATCGACGAGGAGGTCGAGAAGGCGCTGCTCCGGCGCGTCGATCTCAAGTCGGGTGGCTATCTCATCATCGACCAGACCGAGGCACTCACGACGGTCGACGTCAACACCGGCGGCTTCGTCGGTGCGCGCAGTTTCGACGACACCATCTTCAAG
>JAYTYH010000057.1:0-3853 GCA_043742485.1 Rhizobacter sp. | reverse complement strand
TTCGCCGCTGCTGGCGGCAGCATCGACGACGCGGTTGACGGTGAGGCTGACGCCGTCGACCGCGATCGAGCCTTTCAGGGCCAGGAAGCGCGCCAGTGCCGACGGCGCCGCGACGACCAGCTGCCACGACTCGCCGACGCGCTCGAAGCTCACGACACGGCCGACGCCGTCGACGTGGCCGCTGACGAGGTGGCCGTCGAGGCGGTCGCCGGCGCGCAGCGCCTTCTCGAGGTTGACCTCGCCCGGGCCATCGAGGCAGGCGGTCTTGTCAAGGCTTTCGGCCGAGACCTCGACAGCGAAGCGGCTTCGTTCGGCGTCGAGCGACACCACCGTCATGCAGGCGCCGGCGAGGGCGATGCTGTCGCCGAGGGCGACGCCGTCGAGAAAACCGTGCGGCACCTCGATCGAGAGCGATCTTCCGAAGCCGGCGCCGCTGCCGAGCGGTGCCGATTCGACGATGCGGCCGATGCCGCTGACGATGCCGGTGAACATGGCCCGATTGTCGGCGCCGCCGGGGATCCCGCAGCGTCGCCGAGGCGTCAGCCGCCAGGCGGCGGGGCGCCGGGCCGCAGCAGCAGGCGCAGGTCGTCGCCGATGCGGTCGACACGCCTGAACGTTAAGGCGAGGCGATCGTCGAGGCCGGCGATGGGGCCGAGCGCCGCCAGGCCACGGCCGGCGCCGATCAGGCTGGGCGCGACGTAGACGAGCAGCTCGTCGACGAGGCCGGCGGCGAGCAGCGAGGCGTTGAGCTTCTCGCCGGCCTCGACGTGCAGCTCGTTGATGCCGCGCTGGCCGAGGTCGGCGAGCATGGCGGCGAGGTCGACCTTGCCCGCCGGCGAAGGCCGCAGGCAAATCTCGACGCCCCTCGATTCGAGTGCCGCCCGCCTGGCTGCATCGTCGATCGCCGCGTAGATCAGCACCTGCCCGGGTGGCGCGACGATGCGCGCTTCGGGCGATGTCTCCAGCCGCGAATCGACGACGACGCGTAGCGGCTGCCGCGCCGTCTCGACGAGGCGGACGTCGAGGCGCGGGTCGTCTTCGCGCACGGTGCCGATGCCGGTGAGCACGGCGCCGGCGCGGCGGCGCCAGGCTTGGCCGTCGGCGCGCGCGGCGGCGCCCGTGATCCACTGGCTGCGGCCATCGGTCAGGGCGGTGCGGCCGTCGAGCGAGATCGCCGCCTTCATGCGCAGCCACGGCCGGCCGCGCTCCATGCGCGAGACGAAGCCGATGTTGAGCTCGCGGGCCTCGTCGTCGAGCGGCCCCCATTCGGTGGCGACGCCGGCTGCTGCGAGTCGCGCCGCGCCCTGACCGGCGACCTGTGGGTTCGGGTCGCGCATCGCCATGACGACGCGGCCGACGCCGGCGGCGACGAGGGCGTCGGCGCAGGGCGGCGTGCGGCCGTGGTGCGAACACGGCTCGAGCGTCACGAAGACGGTGGCGCCGCGCACGTCGGCGCCGTTCGCCGCGGCGTCGCGCAGCGCCATCACTTCGGCGTGGGCGCCGCCGGCTTCCTGCGTATGACCGCGGCCGACGACGGTGCCCGCTGTGGACACGATCACGCAGCCGACGCGCGGGTTCGGCTCCGACAGGCCGATGGCGCGCCCGGCGAGCGCGAGGGCTTCGCGCATCGGCGCGTCGTGTTCATCCGGGATGGTGCGGCTCATGGCGGATCGCGACTATCGCTCAGGGCAGGCGGCATCGCCGCGAACGACGATGAAGTTGCGCGGGTTCGTCGCCTGGCGGCAGACGCGACGGTCGCCTCTGCCGCTGCCGATCGTCCAGCCCGGCCCGGCAGCGACGTCGACGCGGCCCGGGCCGATGTCGTCGCCGGCGCCGACCCGCGCCGCAAGGCAGGTCCAGGCGACGAAGCGCTCGCCGCTGTCGTCCCATGCGGTGACGCCGGCCAACGTGGGCACGGCGTCCAGTGCCACGGCGTCGACGTGCAGGCTGCCGCCGGCGACGATGCGCACCGTCTTCTTCGCTTCGCTGCTGCAGCGCGGCGCCTCGGTGGCGGTGCCGTCACCTAGCGCCATGGAGACCGTCACGGCGAGAGGTGCGTCGTCGGCTGCGCCAGCGACCGGCGGAACGGCGGCGGTGAAGCGGATCGTGCCGCGGCTCAGCAGCCACCGGCCGGCGCTGCAGCCGGTGAGGTCCGCTGTGCCGAGGTCGCGCACGACACGGGCCGGCGCGACCACGCATTGCGCCACGACTTCGGCGCTGACGTTGTCGAACACGATGGCCAGCTCGCCGGTGGCCGAAGGCTTCCAGACGCTGCGGCCGTCGCCGAGATCGTGGGCCGCGACGGGTACCGCAGGCGAACGCCCGAAGGCGCCGCGCGGGGCCGACGGCACGGCGCCGGCGCCGAGCCCGAGCGCGCCGGCATAGGCAGGGTCGCTGGCAGCGATCACCGATGCCAGCGCGATCTCGCGGGCGGCGCCGCCGCGGTCGGTCCAGTGGACGCGCACCGACGCGGCGCGGGCGCCGGCGAAGGCTGCCGCGTCGACGCTGCGGACGATGCGGTACGAGGCATTACCGGCGTCGACGATGGCTTCGGCGTCGACGATGGCCGCATACGAACGTGGGACGAGCGGGGCGCCCGGCGGGCCCGGCACTGCCTCCAGGGTCGTGAATTCGCGCAGCGATTCCATCTCCGCTTCGCCGATGCGCGCGGCCTCGCTGCGCTGGCGGGCGAGATCACCGTCGAGCCGGAGGCGGCTTTGCAGATGGGCGACGGTCACCGCGCTGCCGGCGAGCACGACGAACGCGATCAGCGATTCGAGCAGGCTGGCGCCGCGCTGGCGCTGCAGGCGGGCCGTCGAGGCGGAGGCGAGGGCAGTGTTCATGGTCAGAAATCCTTCCAGCTGCCGTTGATGCGCACGAAGCTGCCGGCGCGGGTGGCGAGCAGCGCCAGGACGGCGCTGTCGTGGGTGAAGTCGGCGGCCGCGTCGCCGCGGTAGTGGCCGGCGCTGAGCACGGCGCCGCGCACCGCCGCGCCGGCCGCCGCGGCGTCCCATTGCAGCGACGCCGCCTCGACGATGCCGTCGACCGTCACCGCGCCGGTCAAGGTCAGCCGGCCTCGGCCGACCAAGGCGACCGGATCACCGGCCGCACCGAAGCTGGCGGGCCCGGCGAGCGTTGCGTCGGCGTCGATGTAGAGCAGCCGGCCGCCGGCGGCGATGGCCGCGCCGACGGCGGCTGTGCAATTGCCGCTGCAGGCGACCCGCGTCACTGCCGGTTGCGCGGCCCAGGCGGCCACGCTCATGCCGAAGAAGCGCGCAAAGAAGCGGTCGGCATCGAGAGCCGCGAGGGCGCCGTCGTCGGCGGCGACCGTGCCTTCGAGCGACGCTCCGGCGGGCGCTGTGATCCGCAGCGCGCTGGCCGCGACGTGGCCGCCGGCATGCAGGGCCAGCGTGCCGGAGGCGGCGTCGCCGTGATGAACGCCGAGGGCGGCGGTACCGGCGTCGACGCTGCCGCGCGTGGTCAGCGCTGCGACCGGTGCCGACCGCAATGCCGGCAGCAACGCGAACGAGGCTTCGACGCGGGCGACGGCGTTGTTCGCAGTCGGGTCGGCGGCGCCGGCGCAGACCGCGTCGCCGCGCGTGCAACCCGTCGAGACGATGTGGACGATGCCGGGCCGCGGGCCGGCGGTGAACTCGACGGCGAAGGCCGGCGCGGTCGCCTGGCCAGCCGGTGCAGCGAGCGATGGCGCGCCGCTCGCCGGGCAACTGCAGGTCCAGCCACCGTCGCCGCGCACGCAGGCCGCGCGCAACGGCGTCGTCGTACCGGCGTCGCTCCAGGTTGCCGGGACGACATCGCCGGCGGCGCCCTGGAAGCGCAGCCAGCGGTCACGCGC
>JAYTYH010000056.1:0-5138 GCA_043742485.1 Rhizobacter sp. | reverse complement strand
CGAAGGCGCCCCGCTGCTGCTCGGCTTCATCCTCGGCCCGCTGATGGAAGAGAACCTTCGCCGGGCACTGCTGCTCTCGCGCGGCGACTGGAGCGCCTTCGCGACGCGGCCGCTCTCGGCCGGCCTGCTCGCTGCAGCGGCCCTGATGATCGTGATCGTGACGCTGCCGGCGATCAAGAAGAAGCGCGAAGTGGCGTTCTCCGAAGAGTGAGACCGGCGCCAGCGCCAGCAGCGCGGGCGATACTTCGGCGATGAACTTCGACTGGAAAACCAGCTACCCATCGACGCGCGTTCCGGTCTTCGCGCGCAACGTCGTCTCGACCTCGCATCCGCTCGGCGCCCAGGCCGGCCTGCGCATCCTGCAGCAGGGTGGCAACGCCGTCGACGCGGCCATCGCCGCCGCCGCGGTGATGACGCTCGTCGAGCCCTGCAGCAACGGCCTCGGCTCCGATGCCTTCTGCATCCTCTGGGACGGTCAGAAGCTGCACGGCCTCAACGCCTCGGGCCCGGCGCCGGCGGCCTGGACGCCCGAGTACTTCCGGCGCAAGTACGGCGGCGACGCGCACCGACCGCCGTTGCGCGGCTGGGATTCGGTCACCGTGCCCGGCGCCGTCGCCGGCTGGGTCGCGCTGTCGGAGAAGTTCGGCAAGCTGCCCTTCGGCGACCTGCTGGCGCCGGCCATCGAGATTGCCGAACGCGGCTACGCGGTGCCGCTGATCGTGCAGCAGAAGTGGCAGGCGGCCGTGCCGCTGCTGGCCTCCGCGCCGGGCTGGGCCGAAGCCTTCATGCCGCACGGCCGCGCCCCCGACATCGGCGAGCGCTTCGCCTTTCCAGCTGCGGCGCGGGCGCTGAAGGCGATCGCCGCGACGCGCGGCGGCGCGCTCTACGGCGGTGAGATCGCTGCGGCCGCGGTTGCGCACTCGCAGGCGAACGGCGGCTCGATGGCGCTGGCCGACTTCGCGTCGTTCACGCCGCAGTGGGTCGAGCCGATCGGCATCGACACCTACGGCCACCGCTTGCACGAGATTCCGCCCAACGGCCAGGGCATCGCGGCGCTGGTCGCGCTCGGCATCCTGCGCCATTTCGACATCGAGTCGATGCCCGTCGACGGCGCCGAGTCGCAACACCTGCAGATCGAGGCGATGAAGCTGGCCTTCGCCGATCTCTACGCGCACGTGTCCGATCCGCTGGGCCTGCGCCTGAGCACCGAGCAGATGCTCGACGAGACCTATCTCGCCGACCGCGCCCGCCTCATCGACCCGAAGCGCGCGCAGCGCTTCGGCGCCGGTAACCCGGTCAAGGGCGGCACGATCTATCTCAGCGCTGCCGACGAGAACGGCATGATGGTCAGCTTCATCCAGAGCAACTACATGGGCTTCGGCTCCGGCGTCGTGGTGCCGGGCTGGGGCGTGTCGATGCAGAACCGCGGTCATGGCTTCGTGCTCGACGCCGACCATCCCAACTGCGTGGCACCGGGCCGCCGGCCCTTCCACACCATCATCCCTGCTTTCCTCACGAAAGACGGCCGGCCGCAGATGAGCTTCGGCATCATGGGCGGCAACCTGCAGCCGCAGGCGCATCTGCAGACGATCGTGCGCATGCTTGCGCACCATCAGCAGCCGCAGGCCGCGTGCGATGCGCCGCGCTGGCGCTTCAACGAGGGGCTCGAGATCAACGTCGAGGCGACGATGGCCGCGGCCACGGTCGCCGGCCTCGTCGAGCGTGGCCACGAAGTCGATGTTATCGACGACAGCTACCAGGACTTCGGTGCCGGGCAGTTCATCTGGCGGCTCGGCGATCCGGCGGTCGACGGCTATGTCGCCGCCAGCGATGCCCGCCGCGACGGCCAGGCCGCCGGCTGCTGAGCTTCAGCGGCTCTTCGGGCGTGGCGCGGCCGGCGGACGCCTGGCGCGAGCAGGCGTGGGCGACGAGATCGCCGTTGCCAACTGATCCAGCGCTGGCTGAACGACCTCGCGTAGCCAGCGCGGCTTGGGCAGGTCGGCCAGCAGCCAGTCGAGCCGGCCGGCGATCGCGAGATGGGCGTAGCCGTGAACCAGCGCCCACATGGCCAGCGTCGCGCGGCGGTGTGCGAGCGCGTCCCGGCGCTTGCCGAGCAGCGCTGCCACGCCGTCGTCGAGCAATGCGAAGGCGGCGTCCGCCGCGGCTTTGAGGGACTCTGTCGGCTCGAGCATGCCGCTTCGGAACATGAGTCGGAAGCGTGCCGGCTCGCGCATCGCGAAGTCGATGTAGCCGAGCCCCTGGCCGACCAGCCGCGCCTTCGGGTCGCTGCCGGCATCGGCTTCGCCTTGCCTGAGTGCGTCGGCCAGCTGCTGGAAGGCCAGGGTGCATACCTCGGCCAGCAAGCCGGCGGCGTCGCCGAAGTGATGGGCCGGCGCGCTCGGCGAGACGCCGGCGCGGCGCGCGACCTCGCGCAGCGAAAAGCCGTCGGCGCCACGCTCGGCGAGCAGCGACTCGGTGGCTTCGATCAGAGCCTGGCGCAGGTGACCGTGGTGGTAGGGCGCCTGCGCGGCGCTGCGTTTTGAACTTGACATCGTCAAGATGCTAACCTAGGATAGAACTTGACAGTGTTCAGTTCAAGCGCTTTCGCGAACGATGACGAGAAGGAGACAGTGATGACTTCCGACACATGGCCGTTCGAGACGATGTTCGCCTGGGCCGGCAGGCTGGTGGCGATCGCCTGGATCGCCCTGGCCGCGACGCCGCCGCGCGCCCGCTGGGCGCCTCGCGTCTGGCAGATGACCGGCCAAGCCGTGCCGGCGCTGCTGGCCGTCGCGTACGTTGTCCTCATCGCCCGCTACTGGGGGCCGGGAGGTTTCGGCTCGCTCGCCGACGTCATGCGCCTTTTCGACGCACCCGGCCTGCTCCTGGCCGGATGGTTCCATTACCTGGCCTTCGACCTGTTCGTGGGCACCTGGATGGCGCAGCGCTCGGTCGGCGACGGTCTGCCGCGATGGTGGCTCGTCCCGATCCTGCTGCTGACTTTCCTGTTCGGGCCGGCCGGTCTGCTCGCTTACCTGGTCAGCCGATCGCTGCGTGCTGGTCGCGTCGCCGTCGCTGTCGAACCCATGAAGGAATTGCCATGATGAACGTCGCCACTCTCGAGTCTGGCTCGCTGCCCTGCGAATCGCCGATCGCCACCGTTCTTTCTTTCGCAACGCGCATCCGCCGCGGCAGTCCGCTGCTGGCCGCATGGGGCGCTGCGCTGGCGTTGGGCGTTGTCGTCATGCTCGGCCTCCTGTTCGTCGACGACCGGCTCTTGCGGGGCACGTGGGTCTGGGCCAAGCCGATCAAGTTCTGTCTGTCGCTCGCGTTGCTGGCCTGGACCAGCGCCTTCTTCATGACCCTGCTGCCGGCAGCGCGTCGCGGTTCGATGACGGTGCGCGGGGTGGCCGCAGTGATCGTCGGCGCCGGCAGCTTCGAGCTGCTCTACATCGTCTGGCAGGCGGCCCATGGCCAGCCATCGCACTTCTTCGTGAGCGATCCCTTCCACGCCGTGATGTACGCGCTGATGGGCGTGGGTGCGATGTCGCTCACGGCCAGCCAGGGCGTCCTCGCCTGGCAGGTGCATCGCCATGCCGGCGACGGCGTCGACCCGGCGTTTAAGCTGGCCGTCGTGCTCGGCCTGACGCTCACGACGCTGCTCGGCAGCGCCGCCGGTGCGGTGCTGGCCAGCCATCAGCCGCAACTCGGCTCGGCCCTGCCGCTGGTCGGCTGGAACCTTCGCGGCGGCGATCTGCGCCCGGCCCATTTTCTCGGCATCCACGCCGAGCAGTTGTTGCCCGCGTTCGGCTGGATCGTCGCCCGCCGCGCCGGCCGCAACGGGCGCGTCGCGGTCTGGCTCGCGGCCGCGGCCTACGTGGTCGTGTTCGCGATCACCTTTCGCCTCGGCCAAGCCTGATACAGGGACGCCGGGGCGGCCGGAATGTTCGGAAAGCGCTCTCTAGAATGCGCTGAGATGAGCCCCGTCACCGCAGCGGCCAAGCCGGAGCCTGCAGCAGCAGCCCGCCCGACAGGCGTCCTGGCGCCGCTCTGGCCGGGCCTGGCACTGGCGATGGCCGGCTCGATCGCCTTTTCCGGCAAGGCAATCATCGTCAAGGTCGCCTACCGATACGGCGTCGACGCCGTCACGCTGATCATGTATCGCATGCTGTTCGCGCTGCCGCTCTTCGTGGCGCTCGCGTGGTGGGCCGGGCGCGGCAAGCCGAAGCTGACGATGCGCGACTGGCTCGTCGTCTGCGGGCTCGGCTTCAGCGGCTACTACCTCGCAAGCTTTCTGGATTTCGCCGGCCTGGCCTACATCAGCGCCGGCCTCGAGCGACTCATCCTCTATCTCAACCCGACGCTGGTGCTGGCGATCGGCGTCTTCGTCTTCAAGCGCGCGGTGACGCGGCGGCAGCTCATGGCGCTCGCCGTCAGCTACTGCGGCGTGCTGCTCGTGTTCGGCCAAGAGGTCTTGTTCCTGGGCGCCGATGCCGCCCTCGGCACCGGCCTCGTCTTCGCCAGTGCCGTCAGCTACGCGATCTACCTGGTCGCCAGCGGCGAGGAGGTCAAGCGACTCGGTGCGTTGCGGCTGACGGGCCTGGCGACGAGCGTCGCCTGCGTCTTCTGCATCGCCCAGTTCCTGCTGCTGCGGCCGGTCTCGGCGGCGCTGAACGTGGCGCCGGAGGTGATCTGGCTCTCGGTGCTCAACGCCACGCTCTGCACCTTCGCGCCGGTGCTCATGGTGATGATGGCGATCGAGCGCGTCGGCGCTACCGTGGCGGCGCAGACGGGCATGATCGGGCCGCTCTCGACCATCCTCATGGGCATCGTCATCCTCGACGAGCCCTTCACCGGATGGATCGTCGCGGGCACGCTGCTCGTGCTTACCGGCATCTGGCTGCTCGCCAAACGCAAATAGGAAGTCTCGACATGGATCTCGGCATCACCGGCAAGTGGGCGCTCGTCTGCGCCGCCAGCAAGGGCCTCGGCAAAGGCTGCGCGATGGCGCTCGTCAGGGAGGGCGTCAACGTCGTCGTCACCGCGCGCGGCATCGAGGCGCTCGACGCCACCGTGGCCGAACTGCGTGCGCTCGGCGGCGGTGAGGTGCGCGCCGTCGCCGGCGACATCACGACCGA
>JAYTYH010000055.1:0-4975 GCA_043742485.1 Rhizobacter sp. | reverse complement strand
CCTGCATGCCCTGGACGATGTTGTCGTCCTTGACGTTGCAGATGCCGAGGAAGGTGGCGAGGATCGCCACCGTCACCGCCACCGCCCCGTTCAGGCGGGCGTTGTGCTTGTGCCCGGCGCTGTCTTCCTGCAACTCCTCGATCGTCTCGAGCGGGTCGATGTCGATTCCCATGTCGTGACTCCCGTGGTCATTCGTGGCCCATCGCGGCAGCGGCGTTTTTCGCCTGCTCCGCACGCTCGGCAGCCGCTGCGCGCAAGGCGAGCAGCTTGGCGCGCGGGTCGACGACGACGCGTTCCTCGTGCAGCTTCATCTCGGCGATGAACCGACTCGGCAACGCTGCCACCATGTCCCTGCCGCGCTTGCGCCTGGCGAGCGTACTCACCGCGAGCGTGGCGCGGGCCCGGGTGATCCCGACGTACATCAGCCTTCGCTCCTCCTCGAGCCGGGCCGCGTCGGGCTCGTCGCCTTCGCTGCGAAACGGCAGCAAGCCTTCGTTGACACCGGCCAGCACGACGTGCTGCCACTCGAGGCCCTTGGCCGCATGCAGCGTCGACAGCGTCACCACGTCCTGGTCGTCGCTGCGCTCGGCTAGGCTGACGATGACCGAGATCGTCTGGGCAACGTCGAGCACGCTCTGCGCCGGCACCGCGTCGCCGGTCGCCTCGGAGCCGCTGCCGCCGCAGCGCCGCGCCATCCAGTCGATGAAGTCGAGCACGTTGGTCCAGCGCGCCGCGGCCAGCGCCGGCGACTCCTCGCCCTCCTGCAGATGCTCCTCGTAGCCGATGTCCTTGAGCCAGCCGAGCAGCAGCTCGCGGGCAGCGTCGACGCCGGTGGTCTCCTTGGCGCGAACGCCGAGATCGTTGACGTAGCGGCCGAACTCGTGCAGCGCGCCGATGGCCCGGCTCGACATCGCCGCCACCAGCGACTCGGCGAACAGGGCCTCGAACAGGCTCGTCTTCCAGCGCCCGGCGAACGTGCCGAGCGCGCTCAGCGTCTGGTGGCCGATGCCGCGCTTCGGGCTTGTCACGGCGCGCAGGAAGGCCGGGTCGTCGTCGGGGTTGACGAGCAGCCGCAGCCAGGCGCAGAGGTCGCGGATCTCGGCGCGGTCGAAGAAGCTCTGGCCACCCGAGACCTTGTACGAGATGCCGGCCTTGCGCAGGGCCTGCTCGAAGACGCGGGCCTGGTGGTTGGCGCGGTAGAGCACGGCGAAGTCACGCCACTGCGCACCGGTCGAGGCGCGCAGCGACTCGATCCGGGAGACGGTGCGCTCGGCCTCGTGCAGCTCGGTGTCGCAGCCGACCACGGCCACCGGATCGCCCTCGCCGAGCTCGCTCCAGAGCTTTTTCTCGAACAGCTTCGGGTTGTGGCCGATCACCGCGTTGGCGGCGCGCAGGATGCTGCTCGTCGAGCGGTAGTTCTGCTCGAGCGGAATCACCTTCAGCTGCGGATAGTCGGCCGGCAGCCGCTTCAGGTTCTCGACCGTGGCGCCGCGCCAGCCATAGATGCTCTGGTCGTCGTCGCCCACCGCCGTGAAGAGGCCGCGCTCGCCGGCAAGCAGCTTGAGCAGGTCGTACTGCAGCCCGTTGGTGTCCTGGTATTCGTCGACGAGCACGTAGCGCAGCGTCTCGCGCCAGGCATCGCGCACTTCGGTGTCGCGGCCGAGCAGCTTGGCCGGCAGGGCGATGAGGTCGTCGAAGTCGACCGCCTGGTAGGCCGCCAGGCGCTCCTCGTAGCGGCGCATGACGCGCGCGGCGATCAGCGCGTCTTCGCGGTTGCGGCCGTCGGCGCCTTCGCCTGAAAGGGCTTCGGCCTCGGCGTCGTCGGCCGCGAAGCCGCGGCCCTTCCAGGCGCTGATGGCCCACTGCCAGCGCCGCGCCAGCGCGTTGTCGGTGCTGCCGCCGGCGTCTTTCATGAGCGCCAGGACATCGTCGCTGTCGAGGATCGAAAAGCGCGGCTTCAGGCCGAGCTTCTCGCCGTGGGTGCGCAGGATGCGCACGCCGAGCGAGTGGAAAGTGCTGACGGCGAGCTTGCCCGCCGCCCGCCCACCGACCAGCGCGCGGGCGCGCTCGCGCATCTCCTCGGCGGCCTTGTTGGTGAAGGTGATCGCGGCCACCTGCGAAGGCGCGTAGCCGGCCTCGAGCAGCCTCGCGATCTTGTGGACGATGACGCGTGTCTTGCCGGAGCCGGCGCCGGCCAGCACGAGGCAGGGCCCGCCGAGGTGGTGAACCGCCTCGAGCTGGGCCGGGTTGAGCAGCGCCGGTGCAGCCGGCTGCGGGCTCTTCAACGCGCCACGTGTCGCGTCAGAGCGGCGCCGCGCACAGGCAATGCGCGACCGCCTCGAACGGCTGTTGGCGATCGGCCAGTTTGGCCAGCCAGCCGAGGTCGCGGCGGGCTGGCGCGAGCGCCCGCGCCGGCACGCCGAGGCCGGCGAGCCGCTCGTCGACCACGGCCGCGAAGCCGCTCGAGATCTCCGTGTTGATCATCGAGAACAGCCGTGCGAAGGTGCCGGGGTCGCGCTCGATGTAGACCACGCGCGGGCTGTCGCCGAGCTTGGCGCGGGCGGCGGCCGACTTGATCGCGTCGCCGAAGAGGCCGAGCCGGTCGACGAGGCCGCGCTGGAGTGCCTGTGTGCCCGACCAGACGCGCCCCTGCGCGACGGCGTCGATCTTCTCGGGCGTGGTCTTGCGGGCCTGCGCGACGCGGCCGATGAAGTCGCGGTAGCTGTGCTCGACGCTGCGCTGGATCATCTCGGCCATGCGCGGATCGAGCGGCAGGCGCGGGTCGGACGCGCTGCGCAGCCAGGTCGTCGCGATCGGAACCGAGTGGACGCCGACCTTGTCCAGCGTGCCCGAGAAGTTGGGCACGATGGCGATCACGCCGATCGAGCCGGTGATGGTGGCGGCGTCGGCAATGATCTCATCGGAAGCGGTCGAGATCCAGTAGCCACCCGAGGCCGCCACGTCGCCCATCGAGACGACGACGGGCTTGCCGGCAGCGCGGGTCAGCTCGAGTTCGCGCCGCACGATCTCGGAGCCGAAGACGCTGCCGCCCGGCGAGCTCACACGCAGCACGATCGCCTTGATTTTGTCGTCGTTGCGCGCCTTCCTGATGAGGTTGGCCGTCGACAGGCCGCCGATCGTGCCGGCCGGTGCCGTGCCGTCGACGATCTCGCCCTCGGCGACGACGACGCCGATCGCGTCGCCGGTGAGCTTGGGTCGAAGCCGCGCTAGATATTCCTCGTACGAAGTCTGGCGGAAGGTCTTGGCGTCGGCGTCGCTGGCACCGCGAGACATCATCAGCGCGCGCAGTTCATCGCGTGTTTTCAAGCCGTCGACGGTTTTTTCGGCCACGGCCAGCCGGGCATGGTCGCCGTCGACCGCGGCCAGACGCTGCGGCGCTTCGTCGATCGACTTCATCACCGAGCCCGGGGCCAGCTTGCGCAGCTTCTCGACGTCATCGGTGTAGGTCTTCCAGAGCGAGCCGAGCAGCGCGCCTTCGGCCTCGCGCGCTGCGGGCGAAGGCTGGTTGGCGACATAGGCTTCGCCGAAGTCCTTGAAGGTCCCTGCGCGCAGCACCGCGACGCTGACGCCGAGCTTGTCGAGCGCGTCCTTGTAGTAGTTCTGGACGCCGCCGAAGCCGGCGATGTTGACCGCGCCCATGGGGTGCAGGTAGATCTCGTCGGCGTGGGCGGCAAGGTAGTACTGGCGCTGGTCGTAGCTCGAGCCCCAGGCAACCACCTTCTTGCCGCCGGCCTTGAAGCGATCCAGCGCCGCACCGACTTCGCGCAGCGTCGACAGCCCCGTGGCGTCGAGCTCGTCGAGGATCAGCACGACGCTCGCGATCTTGTCGTCTTTGGCGGCAGTGTCGAGCACGGCGAGAACGTCGCGCAGCTGGAGCTTTTGCGGCGTCTCGCCGCCGCGCAGCTGGTCGAGCGCGGTCGAGCGCAGGTTGCCGGTGCGCTGCTCGGAGATCGAGCCGTCGAGGTTGAGCACCAGGGCCGTCTTTTCGAAAAGCGGCGACGGGCCGCTGCGGGTCAGCGCCACCACGACGAGCGCGAGGATGAGCAGGAAGATCAGGTTGAGCACAACCCGCCGGCTGACATCGACGAAACGCCAGACGCCTCGGAAAAACCGGCGCGTCGGGCCGGGGTTGGACGCTGACATTTGGGGCCACCTCGCTGGGAAAGGCGCGTAGCTTAAGCGACGCCGAATTTCCCTGGGGATGTTCGACAAGGCGCCGACGCTGCTTGCGCGCGCGCCGGGCCGGAAGCGGAAAAGGGGTGCCGTACAGTGCCAAAGGGGTGCAGTGAAAACGTCGACGCGACGCCGCTGCACGCGCGACTCGGAGACACCCTTGGACGATCTCGAACACCAGTGCCGACCCACGCTCCGACCCGACGGAGCCTGGTCGCTCTACGGCCGCGGCCTGACCCGAACGCGCATGGGTGACGCCGCACGCGGTGAGCTCGACCTCGCCGCTGCGCGCAAGGCGCGGCCGGACATCGATCTCCTCGTTCAACGCTCGGGCATGAAGGCCGAGACCACGCCGAAGCCTTAAACCTTCGGGGCGGGTCTCGCAGCTGCGTCGGCCGCGGCGCCCGCGTTGCGATACTCCCCGCTCGATGCAGGCCATCTTCGCGGTCACGGTTCCGTTCTTCGCGCTGGTGCTGTTGGGCTGGCTGGGCGCGCGCTCGCGGGTGCTGCCGGAGAGCGCGATTCCAGGCCTCAACGCCTACGTGCTCTATTTCGCGCTGCCCTGCATGCTGTTCCGCTTCGGCGACAGCCTGCCGGTCGAGCGCCTGGCCGACCCGGCCCTGCTCGGCATCTACCTGCTCTGTGCCATCGCGGTCATCGCGGTGACGGTCCTCGTCACCGTCCGGCGTGCCGACGACGGCCGCGGCGTCGACCTGCGCGACGCTGCTTTCGGTGCCCTCGTCGCCGCCTTCCCGAACGCCGGCTTCATGGGCGTGCCGCT